>DASZMF010000108.1:0-6250 GCA_035552035.1 Candidatus Angelobacter sp. | reverse complement strand
CACATTGTGTGCTCCAGGAAATAGACCGGACATGCCAATTACTGCGATCGCAGGCAAAGCATTGCGGTTTTTCGAATCATTCATATTGATCCCTATTTAATTTTTTAGTTGTTGGAACGGCTTGATGCGGCAACGCGCCTGCTGGCACGTTCCTGCGTTTTCTGAAGAGACGGAATTCCCACCGCATCTCCACTGAAATACCGTGAAAGAGCGGCAATGGTTGGATTACGAAACAGTTCAACCATGGGAACATCTTTATGGAAGGCTTCGCGCAGTTTGTTATAAACCTGCACCATCAGGAGGGAGTGGCCTCCCAAATCAAAGAAATTGTCATGAATGCCCAGTTTCTTTACGTCCAGCACCTGCTGCCAAATCTGGGTGATCACATTTTCCGTCTCGCTGCGCGGCCCAACATAATTGGCCGCCAGGCCGGAATGTTCATGGTCTGGATCTGGCAGGGCCTTGCCATCCACCTTCCCATTTACAGTAAGAGGAATCTGGTCGAGGACCACAAAGCCTGAGGGGACCATGTAATCAGGCAATTGCGCGCGAAGGTGCCGTCTCAGGTCTGCAACGCTCAAGGCTGCTCCGGCTTCGCGAACCGCATAGGCAATCAGGCGAGGCTCTTCTTTTTCTTGCCCCTTAACAATGACCAGGGCATCGCGCACGCCCGCAACTTCACGCAATACCGAAACAATTTCGCCCAGTTCAATTCGATATCCGCGTATTTTAACCTGCTCATCGGTGCGGCCTAGAAACTTTAAGCCGGCATCGTCCAGATAGCACACCAGATCGCCAGTTCGGTAAAGGCGGCTTCCAGGCGTCACGCCAAAAGGATCGGGAATAAAACGCTCTGCCGTGAGCTCGGGTCTTCCCCAATAGCCGCGGGCGACACCCTCTCCGCCTACATAGAGTTCGCCCCCAACTCCCATGGGAACAGGGCGCAGCTGTCGATCAAGCACATACGTCTGCATGTTTTTCAGCGTATGACCTATCGCAGGCTGTACGGAATCCTGCATGCGGCAGACAGTTACATCCACCGTGCATTCAGTAGGGCCGTAGACGTTGTAATAGCTAGTCTGCTGGTTGTGGTGAAGCACTGCCCAGGTAGCTTCATCCACTGCTTCCCCGCCCATAAGCACTGCTTTGGGTGCAACCCCCGGATCACTCAGCTTGCCGCTCGCCAGCATGAGGCGAAACTGGGCCGGGGTGCAATCCAGCACATCAATTTTCGTATCCTTTATATATAGAGCAAGGGCTTCTGGGTTCACGCGATGTTTTTCCGGCACAATGCAGATTGTGTTTCCCTTGAGCGCCTGTATCCACTGTTTGACAGAAGCATCAAAGACAATCGGAGCATTCATGCTCACACGCAACGGCGCGCCATGCCGCGAATAAATAGCTTCCTGAAGGGCCGCTAAAAGATTGACCACCGATTTGTGCCGGACCATTACACCCTTTGGCTTGCCGGTAGAGCCTGAGGTATAGAGGACGTAAGCCAGATTTTCCGGATGGCAAACCACGCGCGGGTTTTCATCTCTGGCTCGATCATTTGTTTGCGAAATCTCTTCATTGTCGTCGAGGCAAATTGCGCGCGAATTACCCTGTGAAGCTACGGAAGCAAGAGATTTCTGTGTGAGCACAAAACGTGCGCGTGTTTCCTGCAATATGTAATGCAAACGCTGTGCAGGATATGTGGGGTCGAGTGGAGTGTAGGCCGCGCCTGCTTTCAGTATGCCAAGAATCGCAATCAGTATCTCGGCTGATTTTTCCAGACAGATAGCTACGCATTCTTCAGTCTGAACACCAAGGCTCAACAAGTGTCTGGCCACGCGATTTGCCTTCTGGTTCAACTCAACAAATGAAAGGGTCTGGTTTTCATCAATAACAGCTGCTCTCTCGGGGGTAAGCGCAGCCTGTTCTTCGAATAACTGGAAAACGGTTTTATGCGCGGGGAAATCTGTCTGCGCCGGATTCAAATCTCTGATCAGCTTCTGCCAGTCGTTCTCCGATTGAATGGGTATCTCTTCTATGGATTCTGCACCATCCATGTTGCTGATAAAGGCTTGCAGGCATCCCAGCATCTCCTCGATAAACTTGGCGGAGAAACGAGGACTGTAATGCAGTTGTAAGTAGTAAGAGGTTTTCCTGGCGGTAATAGAAAGCTTCAGATCAAGCTCATCGGCATGGGTGAAAAAGCTTTCGGTGGAGAAGCGAGTCTCTTTATCGCCTTGTGTGGCCCAACTTTCATTGAACTCAAAACCAATCCGAATATTCGGGCACGCCTGCTCTTCAAATTCTTCCGGACGGTAAAAGTCCTGGAATTCGGCGGCTTTGGTGAGTCTTTCATGAGTACGCCGAATAGCTTGATTAAAATTCTGGGCCACTTCAGCGTCCCATTGAATCGGAACAGCGGTGGCCAGCGGCCCATACACCCCCGCAAGCATTTCGTGTTCCCGGCCAGACAAAGTAACCCAGCAAGTCTGCGCAGCCTGTCCGGTAAATCGCAGCAACAATGCATTCCAGCAGGCCAGCAAAACGGTTTGTTCTGATGTCCCGTTCACTGCCGCCAGTAATCTGACTTTTGCGGCAATTGCCGGTTTTAGCTTCACCCGAACTGTTTCTGTCGCGCTCCCCGGCTTCTCTATTCGGCTTGTTTCAAAAGGAAATTTCAGGATTTGCTGCGTGCTTTCTTTAACGGCTTCACGCCAATACTCTCGGCCTGATGAAGCGTCGTCCTCCTCAAGCAGCGAGTGATGCCACTCAGAAAATTGCGCATACTGCAGGGTTTCCTTTTGTGGTGTGTTTGCAACGTTGTACTGTTGCGACAGCTCGCGAACTAAATTATTCAGGGTACCGGCGTCGCCGCACAGAGCAGACAGTGTAAATACCAGATCACAGGACTTTTCACCAGCGGGGACAAAAAGACAATGGAGGCCAGGACCGCTCTCCAGCTGAAATTCGTGCTGTCGTTCCTGCGTGCAAAGACCATCCAGGGCTTTGGCGCCGTCAACGTGGCACTCTTCCCACAGAAATGCAGGTTCGCCACACGCCACCTGCAGTGGCATCTTCATTCCGGGAACGGTTTGAAATGTAGTCCGCAGGATTTCATGGTTTTCAACTATCCGGCGCAATGCAGTCTCAAGTAATCCAGAATCGTAATGACCTTCTACATGGACTATTACCTGGCTGCAAAGCAACGCACGACCTTGGCGGAGCCAAGTCCTTCTCTGATGCGAAGAGAGTGGGAACCCGTTGAGCACTGTTGTTTCTGTCCGACTCATTTGCCTGCTCCTGCAACCGTCTGGCCATTAAAAAGTTCGGCCATGGCGACCATAATTTTGCGTGGCCCCGTAAAGGGTTCTCGTCCGTGGGCCACAAGCATGTTGTCCACCATCAGGATGTCGCCTTTCTGCCATGGAAAAGCCACTGTTTCCTGTGCATACGCCTCTCGGACTTCCTCGAGCACTGAAGGCTCAATCGGCGAACCATCTCCGTAGTAGGTGTTGAACGGGAAGTCTTCTTCTTTAATCCCGGAAATAAAGGCATCGCGCACGTTGGGCGGCAGGCTGGTAATGTGAAAAAAAAGCATGTGATTAAACCAGGACTGTTCTCCTGTATAAGGGTGTGTCCTGACCGCGGGACGCACCTGCCGCGTCCTTAAACGGTTGCCGTCTTTCCACTCAAATTCAATGGAGGCTTCGCGGCAGTGTTGCTCCACCGCAGACTTGTCCGTGGTCTGAAAAACTTCAGGCCAGTGCAAGCCCAGTCCATCGCCGTAATTCCGCATGTACATGATCTGTTTCCTGGAGAACTTCTCCAGCGTTTGTGGGGTCAGCCGCTTCAGGATCTTCCTGCTGTCTGCAATCGGGGTGCATCCCCCTGTAAGCGACGGCTGCATGCAGAAAAACCAGATTTTCAGCGGCCAATTCAACGTGTATGACTGCTCGTTATGAAGCTGAATTGGCTGGTCTGCTGGATGGTCCGTGGAGGTATACACTCCGTCGTCGATTTTTGTACGCGGCGAGGAGCGTTCGCCATATTCAATCAACTCCGGACAAACACTCTGCGTAAATGCACGAAACTGAGGAAGCGACTCGATTTTGAATCCGCGGAATAAAGCCGCTCCAGCCCGGGATAACTTTTCCAGCACTTCCAGGCGATTGCCTGCGACCCAGCTGGACAGGTCAACATCGTCTACTTCAGGTCGGAACACGACCGGCAGGACTTGCCCTGCAAGCAAACTTTCGCTGGCCACCAGGCTGGTCAAGGTAACGGCTGCCGGCTTGGGCTTCAAGTTCATCAGGCGGTTAAATCGCGCATCTGTGCGGTTCGTTTTTATCTCTTCCATTTTGCGTACCTCCACGTTGCTGACCTGCATGTCAGGGTTTTGCGCTATGCATTCAAGCAGGGCCACCAGATCTTGAAGCATGCGTTGTGCCGTGACCGTTTTAAAGAGAGCGCTGTGCCGCAGTGAAGCACGGACCTCTCCATTGCTTTCCACAAGAAATGCAAGGCTCAGATCAAATACTGAACTTTCAATATCTATCTCCATGGGCTCCAGCTTAAGGCCAGAGAATTCCAGTGGAGGCAGCGGAGCGTTGTGGTAAATCACCATTACCTGAAATAGCGGATTGCGGCTGAAATCGCGCTTTGGCTGTAACAATTCCACCAGTTTTCCGAATGGAACCTCCGCGTGGGCGTAAGCAGAGAGCGTGACCTCACGTACACGGGAAATTAATTTACGGAACGTAGGATTGCCGTCGAGGCTTGTCCGGAGCACCAACTGATTCACAAACAGCCCAATCAGTCCTTCCACTCCAAGCTGGTTACGATTGGCAATGTCAGTTCCCACCACAATGTCCGTCTGGCCCGTATAGCGGCTGAGCAACAATTGAAAGGCGGCCAGCAATGCCATATAGAGCGTTACACCTTCACACCGGCTGAGTTCTTTTAGTTTCGTGCTGAGTTCCAGACCAAAACCTTGCCTGACAATTCCGCCTTCATAGTTCGGCTCGTCTGTGCGTGGAAAATCTGTCGGAAGCTGAAGTACCGGCGCACCGGTCAACTGCTTTTTCCAGTAGTCGAGAGATTCCTTCATTACGGCGCTGGCTAGCAGCTCGCCCTGCCACGCGGTGTAGTCCTGATACTGAATTTTCAATTCTGGCAGTAGCGAAGAATTTCCTTCCCGATAAGCCGCATATAATTCCTTTAACTCTCGAATCAGCACACCAATGGACCAGCCATCGGCGATGATATGGTGCATTACCAGCAGTAAGACATGTTCCTGTGGCCCCATCTGGAACAGAGTGCTTCGAAGCAGACCAGGGCTACTTAGCACAATACGGTATTGCGCTTCCTGCTTTAGTTCCTGATTCAAGCGTTCCTGGATATTTCCATCAGTCGGAGATTGCAGGTCTTTCTCAATGAATTGACATTCCACTTCGTCATGAATCTGCTGGGCCGGCCTGCCATTCGCTTCAACAAAGCTGGTGCGCAGCACTTCATGGCGCCGCACAATCTCACTGAGACTCTTTTTCAAGGCTTCTCTGTCCAGATCTCCGCAAAGCCGCGCCGCGCCGGCAATGTTGTAAGCGCTGCTGCTCAAAGTAAATTGATCGAGAAACCACAGGCGCTCCTGCGCGGACGAAAGCGCCGAACCATGTTCGCGGGTAGCGCGGATGATTGGCTGTTGGCGTAATGGCTGAGCGTGGCTGATGAGCGTTTCAAGATGAGCACAAAAATCGGCTAATACAGGAAACTCAAAGATGCTACGCAACGGGATTTCGCAACCAAAAATCTCGCGTAAACGAAGCAATAGTTGGGCGACTAGAAGCGAGTGCCCTCCCAAATCAAAAAAGTTGCTGTCGCGCCAGACTTCGGCGGACCCGAGCAAGCTTGACCATACTCCCGCAACCAGCTCTTCCGTGGGTGTAAATGCTCCTGCACTTTCAGAATCCTGCACCACCTCCGGCATGGGCAACGCTTTACGGTCCAGCTTTCCGTTTGCTGTGAGCGGAAACTCATTCAGGAAAAGGCAAACCACCGGGACCATATAATCCGGCAGCTGCGTTCGTGCATGCTGACGTAGCTGTGTAGAACTCAGGCTGATGCCGTCGTTTAGTAAGACATACGCGACAAGCCGCGCTTCCCCGCTTTCTTCTTCACCGCCGCGCACAAGCACCACGACATCACGAACTCCGGCTACCTTCCGCAGGACTGAAGCAATTTCGTCCGGTTCAATGCGGTA
>DASZMF010000107.1:0-9705 GCA_035552035.1 Candidatus Angelobacter sp. | reverse complement strand
GACGAAACCTATGACGATCTGGGCCGCACCGTGCGTCGCGCAAAAGCAGCGACTGAAGACCGGCTGGACGACGTCCGCAGCCAGGTAAAGCGCCGGCCACTTACCTCGGTCGCCACGGTTGCCGCAGGCGCATTTGCCGTGGGTATTCTTACTGGCTGGCTGCTGGGCAGAAAAAGCCGTTAGTAATCCATTTTCCGGCGAACAAGTTTTTTCTGTTTTAAAAGTTTTTCTGTTTAAAGATGGGCCTCGGAGTTCGCGCCCGCCGCGAACTCCGTGTCATTCTGTGTGTCTGAAGTTTTAGTGATGTCCCAGCACCGGATGCGGCACATATACCGACTCGACCTTATCAATTTCTTCCTGTGTAAGCTTCAAGCCCACGGCAGCCACGGCGTCTTGCAGATGGTGCGGCTTTGAAGCGCCCACAATCGGCGCAGTTACCTGAGATTTCCCCAGCAGCCATGCCAGCGCCACCTGCGCCGGCGGCACACCTCGCGCCTTGGCGACCTCGGCCACGCACTCCACAACGCGATCATCCGCTTCCTGTGTATATAGCTTTTTGCCGTAATCATCTTCCTTGGAGCGCAATGTCTGGGCCTTGCGATTTCCCGCCAGCAAGCCGCGCGCCAGCGGACTCCACGGTAGCAATCCCACACCTTCAGACTCGCACAGCGGAATCATCTCACGCTCTTCTTCGCGATAAACCAGGTTGTAATGGTTCTGCATGGTCACAAAACGCGTGAGACCAAGACTGTCAGATGTACTGAGCATCTGCGCAAACTGCCACGCATACATTGACGACGCGCCAATGTATCGCGCCTTGCCTGCCTTCACCACGTCATGCAGAGCCGTCAGCGTTTCTTCAATCGGCGTCTCTGGATCAAAGCGATGGATCTGGTAAAGGTCCACGTAGTCTGTACCCAGGCGGCGCAGGCTATCATCGATGGCGTGCATAATGTGCTTGCGCGAAAGTCCTTTCTGATTGGGATCGTCGCCCAGCGGAAAGAAAACTTTGGTGGCAATCACCAACCGGTCTCGCGACGGTCCAAACTCTTTCAGCGCGCGGCCCAGCACTTCCTCGCTCTTGCCCAGCGAATACATGTCAGCGGTATCAAAAAAATTAATGCCTTTTTCCAATGCCTCTTTTATAAATGGCCGGCCCGCTTCTTCATCCAGCACCCACTGCCGCCATTGGCTGCTGCCATACGTCATGCAGCCCAGGCATATGCGAGAAACTTTTAAGCCAGTCGAACCCAGGTTGGTGTATTCCATTTGCGCCTTTCGTTGTTTTGCTTGAGTGGTTTTACTGAATGATATTTCTCTGAGAAGTTTCTTTCACTCAATCCACTTCTATTTTCTCAAACCCAAGACCCAACAGAAGAGTGGTAACGGTCACGCGTGCGTTGTCTCGCGCATTGTTCAGGATTCCTCCCACGGCGGCCTCCTGCAGCAGTTCGCCTTCGGCTTCCCGGCGCACCTGCGACTCAAGATTGGGGTCCACGCGGACAAGAATTCCCGTGTTGCGGGAATAAACTTTGGTGCGGGCATTGTCCAGGCGCGTGATCAAAATCTGCGCAGGCGGCAGGTGGACATGAATATTTTTGTCCTGAATTTTGATGTCGCCACTTTTGAGCCGCGTGAAATCTATGCCAGCCACAACCTGGCCATGGACAATCATCATCAACCGGTCACCGGCAATAAAATCGGGCAGAATTAGATTGTCCTTCTCTCCAGTCACGATCTTGTCCATATTGAAGACCACGGTTTCCATACGCTGCAATTTCTGTATGCGCTCAATCACGCTGCCTTCGCTGGAGATGTGCGTGTTGCGTCCGCTCAAGGCAGACCACAGCGCCGCCAGCGGGCCTGTTTGCACACGCGCCATGAGCACGGCAAACAAAAGTGCGACGACCACGCCAATCGCCAAACCGGGCAGCAGCGCCAGCCAGCGCGAGCGCGGAGCAGATGGAATAGGACTCTCAGGCATAAGAGCTATTGTAAGTGGAGTGCGGCGGGAACCGCTAAACCTAAGGGCGCTGACGCACATCTTCCATTCGCCGCTAACGTTGCGGCTTCGCTTGCTCCAGCTGGTGGTAATAGGCTGCCGCGTTGTCTTTGAACGTGGCTTCATAATGCGGATACTGGCGGAAGTTTTTATATGCATGCAAATCGAGTCGCTTCTGCACTTCGTCTAACGCCAAGCCGCTGTGATACATGCGTGCCACCTGATCACGCAGATCAGCCAGATAATTACGGAACTGCTGCAGCTCGCTTTTTGTCGCCAGCTCAAAGTGGCCGGGGACAACGTGCTCCACCGGCAACGCAAGAATCTGGTCCAGCGCGACAATCCAGTTCTCCATGCTGCCGTCATCCATCGCCGGACAGGAGTTGGTCAGGAACAAATCGCCCGTGGCGATCGCGTGTTCGTCAGGAAAATAAACCAGTGCGTCGCCGCGCGTATGTGCCGGACCGGGATGATAAATACGCACTTCGTGCTCGCCCACAAACAGCGTCAACGCAGTCGAGCCAGTAAAGGTTTGGTTCAGTCGATATTCAGATTGAGCTGGCGCCGGCTTCTGATCTTTGCCAGCAGACTGTTCACTCAGCATATGCAGAACCGCCGCCCGCGTTTCAAATGTGCTGATGATAATCGCATCCGGCCCTACGGCGTTGTTTCCGCCGCGATGGTCCGGATGGTAGTGCGTGTTCACAATCCAGCGCACCGGCGCAGGAGAAATTTTGCGGATCTCATCCAGCAGCTTCTTACCCTCTTGCGCGTTAACTCCTGTATCCACCACTAGAATGCCGTGATCGCTCACCAGAAAGGTTGAGTTGGCGCTGGAATCATTTTCAGAAATATAGGCGTAAAGATCGGGACCAATCTTATGCACGGAAGCCGCAGCGGAAAGCGCGGTCACACAAACCATGGCCACACAAAGAAAGAGCGCGCCGCAAATCCGCAATACAGATTTTCTGATCAAAACGAATCCTCTCATCAGCTAATTTAGTGCGGCTGCAGGCTGCATTTAGCGATGCGCCACAATAAACATCCTGCGGAACGGAAACAGCACCTTGCCCTGGTCGTTGGGCCTGAACATCTCCTGAAATCTCTCCAGACACATCTCTTCAAAAAGCTGGCGCTGCTCGGGATCCGGGAGTCGATCAAGATAAGGGCGCATGCCGGTGCTGCGAATCCAGTCAAAGATGGCCCGGGGCCCATCCATTACGTGCTGGTATTCGGTCTCCCATATGTCGACGCGGCTGGCGTGTTTGCGCAGAACGTCATAGTAAAAAGCGGGGAGTTGCACGGTAAAACTTCCAGACGCGGATTCCATCTCCTTGGCCCAGCGTGGATCGCCCGTCAGCGCCACCTCCTGCAACACCGTATGCGCCGCTCCATGAAAGTTGTTAGGCATCTGCGCCGCCAGCACGCCGCCTGCGGCCACACTGTTCATCAGGTTGCGAAACAGCGTGGCATGGCCCGGGACCCAGTGAAAAGCTGCGTTGGAAAAAATCAGGTCGACAGCCGTCTCCGGCTTCCATGTTTCAATATCACACAAAACCCAATGCCCTCTCGGATGGCTCGCTTTGGCTTTGGCCAGCATCTCCGGCGAGTTGTCCACGCCGGTAATAGAGGCGCTGGGCCAGCGTTGCTGCAACATCTCCGTACTATTGCCAGGGCCGCAGCCCAGATCAACAATGCGCGCCGGAGACGCCAAAGGAATCTGCGCGATCAGGTCGGCCGCCGGGCGTGCACGCTCATTGGCATATTTCAGATATAAATTTGGGTCCCAGTTGGGCATCTATCAAGACTCTATTCGTGCGTAGTGAATCAAGCTGTTACAGTTTTGGGTCTCTCAGTTTCAATGGCAGCCAGCATCGCGTCATCTTCTGCAAACTTGAACCATAGTTGCCCGCGCTTCTGTGCCTCTTTTTCTTCAGCATGCGCCAGACATTCCAGATCGGCCTTAGTTACAGTTTGCAATCCTTTGCCTGCAAAAAAAGCCTGAAGCTGTGCGGCGTCTGCGTTGCTCTCTTGCGCTGTCTCCAGATAGTTGAGCACGTGCATGGCGCCTACTTCAGCGTCATGCCGGGCAATGCCCACAAGTCCGTCACTGGCTTTGCGCGCCCAACCCACGGCATACATTCCTTCCAGCACCTTGCCGCTTTGCGGATCAAACAACTCATAAGCCGCCCGTGCAGGATCGCTCTGGTCAGGATTGATGACATAGCTGTCTCGGCTGTAAGGCAATCCCAGAGCTGGGTCCGCCACATCACCGATGGCAAAGATCATGGTATCGATAGGCAAGTCTGCATTCTTCTCCGTGGCTTTGCAGGCCATGCTGCCATCGCGCTCAAACAAAATGTTTTCCGCCACGTTGAGCTGGTCAATGCGTCCGCTGGCATCGGCATGGATCGCCTGCGGTGAGCACAGAAATCTAAAACGCAGCCGGGCCTTGCCCACCGGATGCTCCGCTGCTGGCGTTGCCAATATGGGGAACGTTTCTTGTGCCAGCTTGCTCACATCCTGACCAACGGCAGAAAGCAGCGGCTGTATGCGCTGCAGCTCTTCGTCAAAGGCCTGGCGATCAAGAAACTCTTCAATGTAATCAAATTCTTTTTGATCGAACTTGGCTTCAAAGGGGCCGCGACGCGCCACCACAACAACTTCTTCCGCGGTCTTCTGCGGCGCGTCCAGCAGGAGCCAGCGCGCGATATCCACCATCACGTTGCCCATGCCCACAATCGCCACGCGCTTGCCGGTGGAAAAATCGTGCGAGGTAAACGGTGGCAGCAGGTTATAGCTGTAAACAAAATCTTTGGCGGCGTACACACCGTGAACTTCTTCGCCCCGCAGTCCCAGCTTTTTTGTGCCCTGCGCGCCCACGGCAAACACAATGGCTGAAGGCGCGAACTGCTGCAAGTCTGGAATGGAAACAGCCGCCTGGCCGCTCACCGGCACGTGTCCAAAATAATGCACGTTGGGCAGGCTCAGCACCTTGGCAAACTGCTTGCGCAGGCCAATCTTCATTTTGTCTTTGGTGGGATAAATTCCGTATTCAGCCAGGCCGCCCGGCTTGATGTCGCGGTTCAAAATGATAACTTCATGACCGCCCTGGGCAATCTTCTGGGCGGCAAACATTCCCGCGGGCCCCGCGCCAATCACAAAGACGGTCTTCACGGCTTTCCTCCAGGCTTTCTTTTCCTGAGCCCACCGCGCGGATATTCTTGAACCCTGCAGCCTTTGACGCGCTCTATCCGCGAAAGCTTCCTTATTATCCCTTACCCGCAGGTTGGATGCGCACCCAACTTACACGGATTTTCCGCCCATTGTCCATGGCCTACAGAGTAGGCCGATTAACTTTTGGCCGGAGCCGATGGAGTTGGCGCGGGAATTGCCGGCTGATCTTCCGCTTTTATTGACGGAATACCAGTAACCTGGGAGCGCAGTTTAGGGTCATTTTCTATTGCGTTCAAGATTTCGCGCGTTATCTTGTCATCAATCTCACCGGCGTTGCCCAGTTCCACGGGATAGCGCACCACTACCTCAAGGCTGGTTTGCGTGAGATGCAGCCGGCTCTCCGGAGCAAAGGTAGCCAGCGTGGAGTTGATGGACCGCTCCACGTTGCGCCGCTGCTGCTCCATTTGATCGCGATATTCGGTAAAGACCTTGTTTACAGCCTGCATCACCCGCTCTTCCACCTGGCGATAGTTGCTGTTGGGTTCGAGTGTGAGCGTGATTTCATGCCAGAGAAAGCTGGTTCCTGGAATCTGCTTGAACATACCGGCATTGGCCTGGAAAACAACGGCGTTGGAAAAAGCCACCACGCGTCCGGTGGGCAGCGGCGCCGGGCCGCGCGTGATCTCCATTAGTTGCATCCGCACCAGGCCGATATCCACCACGTCGCCAGTCACATCTGCAATCTGCACGCGATCACCCACGCGCAAACCGTATTTGCCGATCAGGAAAAAGTATCCAGCAATCGAGAGAATCACATTCTGCAAAGCCACGGCGATGCCCGCCGTCATGAGTCCGGCAAACGTTGTTACTGCGCCAAGCTCGCTGGCAAAGGCGCTGGCAATAATGATGGCGATCAAAAACCACAGCACGATCCGGCGAATCAGCAGAAACTGGTAACGCCGCCTGACGTCAGTGATGTATTTAAACGTGGCTCGCCGCCAGAGTTCAGAGATCCCAAACACGACAGCCAGAATTACGCCCAGCCCCGCCAGGCGTATCAACAGACCTTTAAGCTCAGCCTGGTATTCGCTTTCCACCGAGTCATGCCAATTTTTTGTAGAGCGCTTATAAACATCCAGCAGAATGCCTTGCTTCCCCAGCGGCAGCAGCGTGGCCGAGAGCTGCTTGTACTGGGCTGTGACTGCATCCAGCTCTTTGCGCTGCTCGGCCAGCGCAGCGGTGTCCTGCGAATCTGGTTCGTCGGAAACCTGATCGCCTTTTTGCGTTAGACCTTTGAGCTCCGCGAGCAGCGGCGTACGCAGATTCGTTGCGGTCTGAATTAGAAGATCCGTCTGATGAAGATTGTCTTCCAGCGCGTGCACCTTGCGCCGAAGCGAGATCAGGTCTGTGGCCAAAGCAAAAAGTCCGTTGGGCTCTTCTTTTCTATCGCGCGACGCTGCAGCCGCCGCGTTGGCTGACTTGTTATTGGCATCCGCCTGGTCTTTGCTGCTGGCCGATGCCGCCGGCACGGTGCGCGCCAACTCTTCCACGTGGGAGACAAGGTTTCCAGAATTCACGCCGCCCGCAGACTTACCCGTAGCAAACTGCAACATGTTGCGCAGAGCGTCTCGACGCGCCTGAAAAAGTTCCAGCTCGCTCTCAGATTCGTCAACAGCGGCCTGCAACACGCGATGTTTGTTTCCCGTGGCGTTGGCCAGCTGCGCGCGCAGAGCGTCCAGATCTTTCTGCGCCTGTTTTACTTTGTCATCCGCTTTGTTGGCGGAATCAATCAGTCTTTGATATTGCGAAGCAGCGGGCTGCTGGCCAGCGGCGCTTGCGGTGGACTGCGCAGCCAGCGCCTGGGCACGCGCCCGGGCAAAGTCAAAGGCGAGCCCCACAGCCTGGTTGGAAACTTGCCGGCTATCATTCAGAAACACGGCATCGCTCGGCTCGCTGACCAGTTGTTGCTGCGTAGCCAGTTGTCCTGACCACACAATGGTCTGGTTGAGGAAGGAAAGAACCTCATCCGCGTTGGGCGACGCAGTCTTTTCCGCGTCAGTTTGGGCACGGCCGGACACAACAACTACGAGGCAGACCGCCAGGACGGTGAAAACTTGATTTCGCATTTTCAGGGCTTTGAAAATCTTCATTTTAGAGATCTGCGTTTTTAGGGATTGCGATCCGCTTATCATCAGTATTCCCGACACTCGTTGAAATTGTACGTGAAGCTTTGGCGAGACGTTGAAACCATGGACTGAAGCAATGCAACAAAATGTTTGACGCCGCCTCGCGGCAAGAAATTCATTCTGAATCAATGATGGATATTTGATTTAGAAGCGGGCTGCGCTGAAGAGGTTGGGTTTATAGAAGAATGATATTGCGGATCTAATGGAACCGTGCGGGAATGCGAAATAAACAATAAAAAAGGGTGTTCCCATGAACACCCCGTCATAACTATTTTCCCTTGTTTAAGTTTCACGGAGACTTTGCTCCGCGACATCAACTACTTTTTCTTTGCTTTTTTCTTAGCTGCTTTTTTCTTGGTTGCCATGATGTTTATGCCTCCTTGAAGAATTTAAGTCCCTGGAACCCGACCTCATTCATAACCCTATGAATGGTACCGTTACTTACTTACATACAAGATATTGATGTACCGGTGTTGTAAAGTCAACAAAAAAATGCACTTTTTTGTGGTAGAGCGTTTTTTATCAAAATTGCGAAATCAGATTCTTTTCTCACAAAACAGAAATTGTTTTTCTTCGCGGTCATTTAAAACCAAAAAAATCCAGCCGCGTTTCAAGTGGAGCGTAAAAGCTCCGGTCTCCAAAATGCCTACTGTTCTTCAGAAAATGCCGTGTTTTTGTTGAAGCAGAAATCAATCAGCTCCGGCGTATATCGCTTGATGATGGCGGCTGGGATATCTCCTACTTTGATTTCTTCAAACTCAAAATCGATTGCGCCGTCAGCGTGGACGGTCCCCAGCAGGTAGCCATAAACTTTGGTGCGGGCCTCTTTGGCTTCCATTGCGTCAGGCGGCAGAGCGTAGCGCACGGCGCCGGCCGTGCCAACGATCCAGCCCGGCAGTTCTCCGCCATGGGCTTTGCGGTAATCAGAGTTAAAAATGCCGCTCATATAAAAATGCGAGTGGCTGGCCAGCAGATATACATTCTTCTTTGTTTTTTTGTTGAAAGCCATCAGATCGTTGTAAACATGGCGGCCGCTTTCCAAGCCCTGCTGTGAATCGTTCATGCTGTGGCTGTGGGCAATACTGTCCGGCAATGCGGCGTGCATCCCCACGACCACTGAGTGCACGGCAGAATTTGCGGCAGCTCTCTCTATTACGCCTTCCAGCCAGCTGACTTGCTCTGCTGAGAATTGGTCATGGGTGGCGTTATCCAGGTAGATAAAGTCCACTCCGCCCTGGATCCAGTGAAAGTAGGTTTTGGCAGCTGTGTCTTTGGGATCGTCGGCCAGGCGCTGCTTCTTGAGCGGCGGAGCATCGAGCCATTGAGTGAATTTCGCGGCAAACTGCTCACGGCTTTTGGGCGCGATGGTCTCATGATTTCCAATGCCCACAAAAAACGGTATGGCACCAAACGGAGTAATCTGGCTTTGGATGAAGTCGTCCCAGGCGTCTTTGAGATATGCGTCTTTATCTACAGATTTGCCGCGATGCTCAGGGGCGTTCCGGTAATCCTCGTCTGCGGCGTAGATGGCCCGCAAATCGCCGAGATGCATATAAAACGCAGCCTGATTTTTTATGGCTCCTGCGGCAATCGCGGGCATGATCACGTCACCACAATTGCGGGAATCGCCGGACACCACGAATTTCCATTCACTGCCGGCTTGCGGAGCGACGGTCTGGGCGGAAGTAAATGACGCTAAAAAAAACAGAAGTAATGCTGATGAAACAACCCTCATTCGATAATCCCTTCGGCTGCGCACGAACCTTATGAATGCGAACCCACCAAATCTAAATCGGGTAGTGTTCACACGCAACCGAATCCGTCAAGAAAGATTATCTTCCGGTTATTTCTTCAGATCATTTCTTCTGTGTCACTGAGCCTTGGATCTAAAAAACCTATATCCACTGCAGTTCAGGACGAAAACGTTTGTGGCAGCTCTGGCAGGTGCTATCCAGATGCATGAAAAAGTTGATCACGGCCGTGGAGTCGCGCTTCTGCGCCGCGTGGTTGAGTTCTTCGGCCACGCGCGAGAGCTGCATGCGCTTGTCGTCAAAGAACTGCAGATCGTCACTGCTCCAGCCCTGGTCTTTGTAAGTGGCTTCGTATTTGTTGAGGTCCTTCGCCATTTCCATGATCTTGCTGGAAGAGGTGACAATGGAATCCATTTTGGCCGGAGTCAATGGACGGTCATGCCAGATGGTAAAGCTCAGGAACGTATATTCCTGGTGCACGCGGGCCTGCATAAACTTTTGCAGGTCTTCACGCGCGGCTGTGTTTGGCGCGGCAACGGGAATTGCAGCCGCAACGTGCGCACTGTAGGTCTTGTATCCAGCCAGCGCG
>DASZMF010000106.1:0-2001 GCA_035552035.1 Candidatus Angelobacter sp. | reverse complement strand
CATTTCTGTGAATACGCTCAAAGGAACTACGTCTTTCTGGGACGAAGTAAGAGGCGGAATTGAAAAAGAGGCCAAATCTTCCGGGCTGAAAATTGATGTTGAATACCGTACCTATCCGGGAATCGGCGATGGCGAGGAAGAGGCTTTTGCAGCTGCGCTGGAAGCAAAAGTCGATGGAATCATCATGTTTCCCAGCCGTCTTAGCGATTTGCGCCGCTCCATGCGCCGCGCCTCACGTTCTGGAACTCCTGTCGTCTGCGTGGCCACGGACGCCCCCGGCACCGGAAGACTCGCCGTGGTTTCCATTGACACCATGGCCAGCGGTGCACTTGCCGCTGATTTGATGGGAAGAATGCTTCGCGGCAAAGGAAAAATGGCCGTTACGCTCAGCGATCTTGCCATCACGGAACATGCGGAAAAGGTAAAGGCATTCAAAAACACGCTGCAAACTTTTTATCCAGAAATGCAGATGCAGGACCCAATCGAAGATCACGATATTGAAACCGAGGCCTACGACAAATGCAAAGCCTTGTTCCATGCGCATCCTGATCTCGCCGGCATTTACGTGACTACAGAGGCTTCCATCCCCGCTCTTAACGCGGCGCGCGATACTGGAATTCTCGATAAGCTGATCGTCATCACCACGGATATGTTCCCGGCGCTGGTAAAAGAAATACGCTCAGGCGCGGTAACAGCTACGATTTATCAGCGTCCGCAAACACAGGGAATGATGGCGTTTCGTGTTCTGTATGAGTTCCTGGTGGAAGGCGAATGCCCGTCATTCCAGATGACGTTGGCGCCTCACCTGGTCATGCGCGGCAATCTTGATTTCTTTCTGAAAAGATTTTCCTCGGACACCACTACTGAGTACCAGTCTGTAATGCAAAGCACCTCCATCGAAGATTGATGTGCGCATGGCTTTGCTAAGCGGCTGATCATCCCACGCGGCTCGCAACCACTTCAGCCCTTTTGCCCCAATCTTCAGAGTTTTCTTGACATGTCCCGCTTTCGTCCATATTCTTCGGAAACGTTTACGGTCTTAAAAGTTACTCGAATTACCGGACGCACCTAAAGAATCAGCTCCGCCACGGCAACTCGGCGTCCTTTGGAGCGAACCATGCCTGTTTTACTGATGCTGGTCATGAAACCGGAATCTACGCGGTTGCTTTCTCTCCAACCGGTCGATATCGCCATTGTTCTTCTCTACTTCGCCGGCATTCTCGGCATCGGGTTCTATCTCAAGCGATTTACCAAAACCGGCGATGACTTTTTTATGGCCGGACGCCAGATGACCGCCTGGATTGCCGGCCTGAGCTTTCTCTCCGCGAATCTAGGATCACTGGAGTTAATGGGATGGGCCGCCGCAGCGTATCAGTACGGAATTCTTGCTACGCACTGGTACTGGATTGGCGCGATCCCAGCAATGCTCTTTCTGGGAATCGTGATGATGCCTTTTTACTACATCTCCAAGACGCATTCTGTTCCAGGCTATTTGAAGCTGCGTTTTGGCGAACCGTCCCGTGCGCTCTCTGCCATCAGCTTTGGAATCATGACTGTGCTCATGAGTGGCGTGAATATTTACTCCATGGCGCTGGTAATGAAAGTTGTTCTGGGCTGGAACATCAACTTCAGCATTTGGATTTCATCTCTTACCGTTGCCGTTTATGTGGTGCTCGGCGGCCTGCTTTCCGCGATTTTTAATGAGGTCCTGCAGTTCGTCCTGATCTGGCTTGGCGCGCTTCTTATTCCGATTCTCGGCTTCACTGAAACCGGCGGCTGGGGTGGTATGACTAAGCGCATCGCCGTCAATTTTCCCGGCCAGCAATTCACGCACATGTGGGCGCCGCTGGGAAATTTCAGTGACAATCCCATGGGCATTCACTGGACAGGCATCGTCTTCGGTCTCGGCTTTGTCCTGTCATTCGGCTATTGGACGACCGATTTTCTAGTCGTGCAACGCGTTCTTACCGCGCGCGATCTGCGCTCCGCTCGCATGGCTCC
>DASZMF010000105.1:0-1571 GCA_035552035.1 Candidatus Angelobacter sp. | reverse complement strand
ATTTTCTGTTCCCAGCGCGATGCAAACGCCGGAAGATTTGCTGGCTCTGGATCAGGTCCTGTCGCGCTTTGAACTAATTTATCCCCGGGAAGGCAAAGTGGTTGTAATGCGCTTCTTTGGCGATATGTCAGAAAAAGAAATTGCCCTCCTGGTGGAAACCTCTGATCGTACCGTAAAACGGGACTGGGACTTTGCGCGCGCATGGCTTCTCAAAGAGATGACAAAATGATCGCTGAAAGATGGGAGCATATTCATATTAAAGAGCTGTTCGAAGAAGCTCTGAATTGCTCACCCGAAGAACGAGCATCATTTATGGACCGGCTGGCCCAGCAGGACTCTGCCGCTGCATCCGAGGTAGGCGAGCTCCTGTCTTCTTTTGAAAAGGCCGGAGATTTCCTGGTCCACCCTTGCTGTGTGGCTCCTGATTTTCTTGAAGACCTGGAAGCCGAGCAGCAACGATTTTCTCCTGGCGATATTTTGTGCGGACGCTTTCGTATTGTCCATTTGATTGGCCGCGGAGGCATGGGAGAGGTTTACAAAGCATGGGACGAGGAACTCGAAGACCATGTCGCGCTGAAAGTCCTGCGGCTGGAAATTTCAACCCATGAGCTTTTTACCGCGCGCTTCCGCCGAGAAATTCAACTGGCGCGTAAAGTCACTCATCCTAACGTGTGCCGTATTTTTGATAGCTTCAAGCACGCGGTTGGTGACGGCACCTATATCTCTGTCCTGAGCATGGAGTTGCTTAAGGGCCAGAATCTGGCAGACTATCTCAAAACTAAAGGCCGTTTAACTACGGCAGAAGCATTTCCCATTGTTCAACAGATCATTGCCGGCCTGAGCGCCATCCACGCCGCAGGGATTGTCCATCGCGACCTGAAACCGGGCAATCTGGTATTGGTTGAGGAGAGCGATTCCTCCACCATCCATATCAAGATCACCGACTTTGGCATCGCCGGACACCTGCCCGATGGCCTCTCCCAGGCAGCACAAACCGAAGTCAGCAAACTTCTGGGAACCCCCGATTACATGGCGCCAGAACAACTGGAACACGCCCGCGCCAATGTCCAGTCCGATATTTACTCATTTGGCTTGGTGCTTTATGAAATGGTAACGGGCTCCAAGCCCTTCGCCGGCGCGTCCGCCTGGAAACGTACCTCCGCCGAAGCCCCACCAGCACGCAAGCTTGCCAGCGACCTCCCGGAGAAATGGAATAAAACCATTGCCTGCTGCCTTGAGCGCAATCCGGCGTACCGCTTTCAAACAGCTCAAGCCGCACTCGAAAGCATGCAAGATGGCCCTTCCTTGGCCGCAAAAATTCCGCATAAACCCCTCTTCATACGCTTCAAGCGAACCGCCCGAGCCAGGGTGGGGACAATTGCAATTTTTTTTCTGCTGATCGTGTCCCTTATGGCGGGTGTTTATCGCTATTACCAACAGAAGCCGGAAATACCAGCAGGAACAATGATTCTTGTAACTGACATCACGACATCAGACCCAAACCTCTCCGGCATCACGGTGGCGCTTAAGAGCCAATTGGCTCAATCAGCGCATTTTGAAGTGGAAGATGA
>DASZMF010000104.1:0-1928 GCA_035552035.1 Candidatus Angelobacter sp. | reverse complement strand
CTGCCTCAACCTCCGTATCTGTGTACCAGGTTTCGTAAACGGGCCATTCTTGTGAGTCAGCAGTGATGGAGGTGATTCCCTGCCACAACGCCCAGCCGTGCTCGCGAATGGATTTTTGATCGTCTTTAGTCACCCATTCATCTACCGTGGCTTCATTGACCGGAAAGCTTTTTGGCGAAGTTGGTGGATTGCCCGGCAGGTTTACCGGCTGCGGTTTTAGTGGAGGTTTGCCTGGCTGCGGACCAGCCGCCTGCACTTTTGAAAGAGAGAACATCCAACCTAAAGCAAATAGCAATGTGGCGCTAATCAGAAAAGTCCGTTGCTTGTAACCCATGTGGAACTGCCCCCTTAAAAATAGAGATGGATTGCCAAACACTTGTGGCGACGCTCAAAGAAACCGGGGGGAAACCGTTCACTAGGGGGAAATGCGATGGCTTGCAGAGTTTTCGTGCGGCAAAACTGGTGTCTAGCGCGACGATACTAGCATTGGACTTGCATCCTCACTATTACTTGCACAATTAATTTCCATTTTCACGAAAAAAGTCGGAGAAATAAGAAATTTCTAAACAAAATACCGTTCGAGTTTCAAATCGGGAATTTGCAGAGCAGCTAGCAGACGCAAGTGCGATTTTTAAAACACCCTGAAGTGGATGGTGAGATATTTCTTTGGGTTCTCACGCATGGCCTTAATCAGGTTCCGGGTTTCAACCAGCATTTGATCAGTATTGTTGTAGATGGAGGGGTCCTTCAGCAGCTTGCCAACACTGCCTTCACCAGAATCAATTTTGTCAGTAATAGCTGAGAGCTTCTCCAGCGTGTTGCGCAGCTTGTGGGCAAACTCTTCATCTTTCAACAGTGTGCCGGCAGCGCCTTTGCCTGCGTTAAGGTCGTCCACTAGCTTGTTGGCTTTGGCTACAGTCTGGTTCAGGTTGTTGTAAAGGCTCTCGTCTTTGGCCAGCTTGCCCAGATTGCCTTTGCCGGCGTTAATGTCGTCCAGCAGGCTGTCAATCTTATCCACTGAACTGCTCACCTTTTTGTAAAGAGCGTCGTCTGAAAAAAGTTTTCCGATGGTGCCTTTGCCGTTGTTTACATCATTCAGCAAAGCCTGCACCTGGTTCAGGATGGTATTGACCTTGCCAATCAGCTCAGGATCAAAGATGGCCTGGTGCAGCGAGCCTTTGCCATCCTGGATTTCCGCAAAGATGGAGTCAGCGCGCTTGACCAGACTGTCAATATTCTGCAGCGACGTCTGGCTGGCCTTCACCACGTCCGCGATTCCAGGAGCATTGCCCGGCGGCAATTCAGAGTTATCTTGTACGGGCCCTTTCTTAGCTTCTTTACCGTCAATATCTACAAAAGCCTCGCCGAGCACACCGGCGGTGGCAATGGTAGCTTTGGCATCCTGGCGGATGAACGGCTGAAACTTTGCGTTTATCTTCATGACAACTTGCACTGGATCAAGCTGGCGTCCGGGGACGATGCGTACACTTTGCACATTGCCAACAGCCACGCCTTGCAGGTCCACCGGCTGGCCGGGACGAATCCCGTCAGCGTTATCAAAATAGGTGGTGAGCGTGATTTTCTTGGTGAAAAAGCCACTCGTCCCGCTTATGAGAAAGACGAGAATAGTCAGGGTGATGGAACCGACGATTACGGTTATCCCGACCTTTAATTCAGACCACCTGAGTTGCTTTTGGCTTGGCAATGGAGTTGGCTTAACCTACGCAAAAATCATAGCAGATGTGCCCGTAAGTCCCTAGAATTAGACAGTTTTCGGTAAGGATCGGATGCTTAAATGCCACTGATCCACGCTGAAATATCTGCGGAGCTCCAAAAAACAGGCTCTAAGCTGCCACCGCGCCCTTCCACGATCTGGAGCAAAGGGCAGCCAGCAGGTACGCCACAGCCGCGCAGATTAGCGTGACCGT
>DASZMF010000103.1:0-3982 GCA_035552035.1 Candidatus Angelobacter sp. | reverse complement strand
ATGGGTAGCCCAGAAAATATTTAAATCCTTCCCATTCACCATTCCATCGCACCCAACTCTACCACCTCCACCGGACACTCATGCCAGTTGTGTATGCAGCACACAATCAAATCGCAACCGCTCGGCGTATGGCCGTGGCGTAAAAAGTTCCGGCTCTCATACTCAAACTCAATCCTTACTTTCTGCCAGGTCTGGTCGTCTATTTTGCGCATCGCTTCACAATCCGGAAACGCCGTCTGGATCCTCATCACCACAAAGCCCAATTGCCGCGCCACCATGCCAAACAAAAACACCACGCCCATTTCGTTTGCTGGACCATAAGCCAGCCCTGCATCCATCATCGGCGGCCCGTATGTCGGACGGTCCCTCAACAACTTTCCTGTGCCGCGCGGCTCATCCGCCCCGGCCAATGCCGTTCCGCAACTCTCCACCTCGCTCTCGCGAATCAGCTGCGCCACGTCCGGCCACTTCTCTTCCAAGCGCTCCCGCTCAGCATAAGCAAGCATCGCCCCGGGCACCTGCCGCCAACCTTTGAACCGGCTGATCAACGGCTTCGCGCTGTACACGCTCTCGCGCTCATAATCAAAAATCGTTGGCAGCTTTCCCAGCTTGCGCGCCACGCCGGCCCAATCCGCAAACAAGTCCGCCACCTTCGTCGGACTGCCTTTCTGGGGCTCCAACCCGCATGCGCGCACGGCCGTTTGATAATTGCCAAAAAGCTTTTGCACATCGCGACGGCTTACCTTCGCCCTCACGGTTAGTTCGCCCAGAGTTGGGGTATGTCCCATTTCTTTCGTGCACTTCCTGATGGCTGCCATAATTTCTTTTTTTGACACTTTTCCCTCCAATGAAAAAAGCCACCCGTAGGTGGCTTTGTCTGATTTCTGAATTGTTTTGCTGGGTTTGAGGTTGTTGCCGTTACTGAGTACTAAAACTAATTACTGCTGCCCAGACACACTTCTTCCCGCAGGCCGTCTAGAGATTTTTTTCTAGAAGGGTTCGCCTCAACTCTTTGAAAGTCGAGGACGAAAGTTGCAGGCCTTTCAGGGCAAGTACATTAACACCCTCCGGCGCCGCTCCCGGTTCATACAACCCTCATATTAGACGAATCAATAGAGAAAAGTCAACTGTTTTTATTGAGTTGAATGACTTTTATTTCCCTGATACCCAAATTCATCCCTCGGTGTCTAAGCAGAGTGCGTTCACCGTTGGTGAAAATTTCGTTCCTGCTCCTGCTGGCGATCCTTGCCTGCGACGCCGTCGCGCAAGCCCAGCCAGCGCCTGCCGCAATGCCTACTGGAAAAGTGCAGCCAGATGTCAAAGTCCTCGCCGACGCATCCTATTCTTACGCGCTTTACCTGCCAGCAAACTATTCTCCGCAAAAGCGCTGGCCCATCCTGCTGGCATTTGATCCCAGCGGCGAAGGTGGTTATCCGGTAGGTCTGTTCGCGCCGGCGGCGGAGAAATATGGATTCATCGTTGTTGGCAGCAACAATTCGCGCAACTTCGTTGACCCTTCCGCCGCCATCCGCCTGATGTGGCATGACGTGACCACTCGCTACGCCGTCGATCCTCGCCGCGTTTACTCCACCGGTTTTTCCGGAGGCTCACGCGTGGCGTCCGGCCTGGCCGTGGGCTGCAAGAATTGTCTTGCGGGTGTGATTGCCTGCGGCGCCGGCCTGCCGCCGGGAGTAAATCTTCCGCCGCCGGAAACAGCCGACTGGTTTCTTACCGCGGGGACCATCGACTTTAATTACGCGGAGATGATCCACCTCTCTGACGCCCTGGACGCTCGCCATGCCGCCACGCATCTGGCATTTTTTGCAGGGCCGCATCACTGGATGTCACCCGCCGTAGCCGATGAAGCGCTGGCCTGGATGCAGCTGCGAGCCATGGTCAAAGGCACTGCGCCCGTGGACAAAGATTTTGTGGAAAGCGAGTTCAACCGGCAATCCGAGGCTGCGCAGGCTCTGCAACAATCCGGCAATGTGCTGGCTGCGTTTCGCCAGTATCGCCAGATCATCCATGACTTCGGCACGCTGCGCGATATCAAAGAGATTCAGGTGAAGCAGTCCGCGCTGGCCACTTCAGACGAACTCAAGCGCGCGCGCAAAAACGAGCAGGCATTGTTTGATCTGCAGGAGAAAACTTCTGTGAGCATCAACGCCTTCACCAACGCCATTATTAACAAGGAGAAATCTCCAGTCATTGTGTATCAGGGGCTGGAGTCGCTCATGAAAGAGATTGAGCATGACCGGCAAACCACGCAAGACCCGGCCCGCCAGGACGCTCTTAAGCGCGGCATGGCGGGCTCATTTGCTTACGCCCGCGAAACCGGCTCAGACGATCTGCTGAAAAAAGACTACCTACCCGCGCGAGATTTATTCAAGGCCACGGCCATTATTCGTCCGGAATCTTTTTATCCTCATTATCTGATTGCCCTCGCCGCCGCCTGCCTGGGCGAGAACAATCTCGCGCTGGAAGAGCTGGGTAAATCCCTGGATCATGGCCTGAATGATCCGGAACTGCTTGAAACCCCAGAGCTTGAACCGCTGCGCAACGATAAAGCCTTTAAAGAGATCAGCGCACGCGCAGCGCAGAACGCCGCAAAGCCCACCAACTAAGCCGACAAGTCAGTAGAGACTGTCCCCACGCTGTAGCGCCGCAAAGCTCTAATTCAAGCGGCAAAAATTCTAATAACTCTTGCCCGATGCACCTAAATCTAAAAAGACTCTCTTTTTAAGTTGACTCAGCAACCAATTCAGTCCACCTTAGTTCTAATCGTTTAAGGCTGAATCCACTCCTCGGGCTCGATTTCAACTTTATGCGTCTAGTTTGCTCCATTCTGTTTTTAACGTCTGTCTGCGGACTAGCCTGTGCGCAGGCCGCACCCAATGGCTGGCCGAACGACGCGCAAAAAACTTCATCGTCACAGCAAACTCGTTCGCTTGCCAGGCTGACGTTGCTTACAGAAAACACACTGCCTGAAGCGGCGCTGCCAGATGCTCCTGAGCCTGTGACTGCGCCCGAACCTGTGGCTGCACCTGAGGTTGCGCGCTTTCAGCGCATGAAGGGCATGATCAAGAAGCAGATCAACCAGGCCATTGATTCCAACGGATATCCGAATCTAATCGAGTGGCATCCGCTTACGGCCAAGGAAAAATTCCAGGTATTTCTGCACAGCACATACTCGCCGCAGACGTTTGCCAACGCCGCCATTGACGAAACCATGGATCGCGTCCAGGGCAACCACCTGAACCCGGCGTATGAGCGCGGCATGCTCGGCGTAAGCCAGCGTTATGGCATTGAGCTTTCCACCAATGAGACCAGCATTTTCTTTCAGCGCTTTCTTTTTCCCACGGTGTTGAAGCAGGACCCCAGATATTTTCGCAATCCAGATTTGAAGCTAGTGCCGCGCATTCTTTATTCCATGAGCCGCGTTGTTTTGACGCGCAATGATCGCGGCGCTGAGACCTTCAACGCTTCAAGAGTGCTCGGCGGAGTGGCTTCCCGCGCCGTCTCTGATCTGTATGTTCCCGGCGATCAGCAGGGCATGCATCCTCTGACCGGCTGCATCACCTTTGATCTGCTGCGCGACTCCGGCATGAACCTGGTGCATGAGTTCTGGCCAGACCTGCGCCACAAATTCCTGCATCGCTAGGATTCTGCGCAGTAATTCTTTGCTAATTTTTTTTACGCTGGATCAGCGCCTTCACCTTTCCAGACCGCTAAACTTTTCCTTCCGGACCAAACAATGAAAGCAGATGTCCGTCCACATCTTTAAAGTGGACAGCCCAATCTGTCGGAGTGGCCTGCCGCGGCTCGCCCACGAATGTCACGCCTTTTTCCGTGAGCGCTTTGTGCGTGGCGCGCAGATTGTCCACGCCAAAAGAAACTTCCACCGCTCCGTTGACTTGCGGAAACAGCCTTACATGGCCCGGGCTCAGGCCAATCATCACGCTGCCACATTGCAACAGCGCCA
>DASZMF010000102.1:0-1822 GCA_035552035.1 Candidatus Angelobacter sp. | reverse complement strand
TTCTCAGAGCAACAACGAACGCCAGCTCCTGCAGATGGTGGAAACCGCGCTGCAGCGGATCCGCGAAGGTTCCTTTGGCGAGTGCGTGGCTTGTGAGAACGAAATCAATGCCAAACGGCTGGAAGCCGTGCCCTGGACCCGATATTGCATCGAGTGCCAGGAGAAGCTGGAAAATGGCCAGCTCGAAGAGACCAACGAATAACTGGCTTCAAGCCAAAATAAAAAAGGAGATGCTGTCAGCACCTCCTTTTTTTCATCTCAAATTTGTTTAGTACAGATTGAAAGCTACTTCCACGTTCATCTCCACTGCCACGGCGCGGCCGTCTTTCTTTGAAGGATCAAACTTCCAGGTCTTCACGCCTTCAATGGCTTTTTCATCCAGGCCCATGCCCAGCGAACGCACTACCCGCGGATTATGCACGTGTCCGTCTGTGCCAACAATAATCGTTACCACAACCACGCCCTGATATTTGGCTTTGCGCGCTTCTTCAGAAAATTCAGGTTCAGGCGTGTAGATGGCACGCGGCGCGCTTACACCATCGCCTACGTGAAAAATGCCCGGGCCAACTCCAGGACCACCGTGCCCTGAGCCCACGCCGCCTCCGCTGCCGCTGCCAATTCCGCCGCCAACACCCACGCCGTTTGAAGGCGCCATGAGCTTGGAGAGCGGATCACCCAACTGTGTGCTGGGTGGAGCTTTCAGATCAGCCACCACGGTCGGCTCCATCATCAGCTTGCTCTGCTGTTGCGGTATAACCGTAGGCGGAGTGAATTGCTGCTTGGCTGCCTTGGGAGGCGTACCGGCAGAAGCTTTTAGTTTGTTCGCGTCGCCACCACCGCCGCCGCTGGCCCCGTTTTTTCCGACTTTCATGGGAACGTAAGGCGTAAGCTCAACTGAGGTCGAGGTCGTTGGCGGAATGATCTTGGCTGGAACCGTCAGGTGCAGCAGCCACAGCATTAATCCAATGCCTGCCGTATGCGTCACAAAAGACAGAAGAAAGTTTTCCGGACGGGCCTGGTATGTCCCATAACCAACGCCCATCAAGGTCGGCATGACGTTGCTGGTGGGCTCCTCCTTGGTGAACTTCACCACGGATTGCTGCGGAGCCTGTGGATCACCGGAAGATGGGCTTTCCGGGGTCGGCTGGTTATTGGGGTCAGGCAAAGGCATAATGGTTTTATCTAGTATAGACTCCGCGACTCAAGAAAAGGTTTCATATTGGTATATGGCTGCCAAAATAATCAGCCTAATCCCTCGTAAGCCAATAACTTACCGATGAAACAAAGAACCAAAAAATCCTTTGACACGTCCTACAAAACTCTTCTTTTCCGGCTTGGGCTGGTCCTGGGGCTTGGGCGCTTGCGCGTCCGCTTTTAAAGACACTTCTGGCTTCTTTTCTTCCAGAACGACTGGATCGACCTTTTCTTGCACAAAATAAGTGTTCGGCAAGGTAGAAAGCGGCACTTTCGCCACCGAGTAAGGCCGCCCCGTGGCTGGGGGTCGCGCGCTGAAAACAAATGGCGCGTCTACCTGAACGTGGACTTGCCCCGGCTTGTCAGGCGGCATAGCGGAAGCCGGCTCATTGCTGGCGACTGCCATCCTGTCTGCGGAATTTGCATTGTCTGACTTAGGCGGCACAGGCGTGGGACTTGGGCTGGCTTCAGCCTTCATCACCGGCGCTTCAGGCGGGCAGCCGCAGTCGCTGGCGTATGGCTCTGGCGCATCCAGTTTACCGCCCCGGAACATAACTGTCTGGTTGGGCTGCGATTTATAAGTGCCTGTGCCCAGCAACTCTGAAAATGCAACTTCAGACTTGTTGCC
>DASZMF010000101.1:0-2010 GCA_035552035.1 Candidatus Angelobacter sp. | reverse complement strand
TGGCGCAAATCTGCCTGGCGCCACCAACAATTCTTTGGTTCTGAGCAATGTTTCCATGAGCCAGTCGGGGCTTTATTCCCTCACCGTCAGTAATTACTACGGCATGGCGGTCAGTTCCAACGCCACGCTCGCTGTGCTGCCGCTGCTCATCACCACGCAACTGTCCAATCAAATCGCATGGCCTAACGGCTTCGCCACATTCAAAGTCAACGTTTCCGGCCAGGCGCCCTTTGGCTTTGAATGGCAGTGCAACGGCGCGGATGTTCCCGGAACCTGGACCAATGTGCTGACGCTGACCAACCTGCAACCGCAGCAATTTGGGACTTACCGCGTCATCGTCAGCAACGCCTACGGCAGTGTTGCCAGCAGCAATGCGACTTTGTCGTTTTCTCAAGTGGCAGTTTGGGGCGGAAACTCGGGAGAAACCAACCTTCCGGCCGGTTTGACCAATATCATTGCCATCGCAGGTGGCGGCTATGAGCGGATGGATTGTCTGGCCCTAAGGAGCAATGGCACGGCCATTCACTGGCCGGCTACGAACATCACCGCCGTTTCGACCAACCTTCTGGCCATCAGCGGCGGTGGCGCTCAGGGGCCGCCTTTCCTGGTGCTGGAGCGCAACGGCACGGTGGCTTCGTGGTTGGTGGACGATATTATCCAGCCACTCTCCGGCTTCACCAAAGACGTTGCTATCGCTCCAAACAACATCTACATGCCTCTGGCCTTGACGCCTAATGGCACATTGGTGGGCGGCTATTCCCCAGGTGGTCCAGGGCCGGGAACGTTGACCAACATCATCAATGCAGTTGCGATTGCCGAAGGCTCCGGTTTCAGCATGGCGTTAAAAGCCGATCACACCGTGACCGCTTGGGGAAGCAATAACTATGGACAAACCAACGCCCCGCCGGGCTTGAGCAATGTCATTGCCATCGCCGCCGGCTATTATCATGGCCTCGCGCTCAGGAGCGATGGCACAGTCACGGCTTGGGGCCTCAATAACTACGGCCAGACCAACGTGCCTCCCGGCTTGAGCAACGTCGTCGCGATTGCGGCCGGTACCTACCACAGCCTGGCTTTGCTGGCCAATGGCACGGTTGCGGCGTGGGGTTACAATCTTTATGGCCAGACGAATGTGCCTCCCAGTCTGACCAATGTTGTCGTCATCGCTGCCGGCGCGTTCCACAGCATGGCATTGATTGGCCAGGGTCCGCCGCTTTCCAGTGTGCTCCTGGCCAGCCCGAATGTCCGCACCAATGGTTTCAGTCTTTCCCTGCCCAGCCAGAGTGGCCGGGTCTATGTTCTGCAATATGAGAACTCGTTGTCTGATACCAAATGGAATTCCCTCCCGCTCGTGCCGGGCAACGGCGGTACGCTGCTTTTGATGGACCCATCCCCCACCAACCAGCAACGCTTCTATCGCGTCCAAAGGTGGTAACGCCGGAACCCGGTTTCCAAAGAGAATCAAAAGCTGCCTAACTGTCCGAGTCGCAGAATCCCATTTTAAATTTGTTTTCTCTCGTCCAATCGATTCTGTCGGCTATGCGGTTCTCTTTCCAAGCAATCTTCATCCCTTAAGTGCTGGTATTCGCGGCTTTCCGGTGCCGATGGACTTTGCGGACGGAATCGCAACTTTGTTTATGACGTATCCATAACAAACGATTGTTCAAGCAGCCTCGTGTCGCTGCCAGCAGAAATGTCAGCAACTCCGTTTTCAATGAGTTATTCCGGACTCGTTGGTGGGTTTTGATTGATTACTCGGTGACTTGATGGAAGGCGGAAAACGCCCATTTTACTGGTGGTTTCGTTGCCTGTCCGATTCCGACCCTCTTCATAGTTTTTCTTTGGGAAATGGAGGGCTTTCGAGGCGACTTTCAGCGAAAACGTCAGCAAATAGGCTGACACCATCAGTGCACCGGCTCAACACCGGCCTGATACGCTGGCACCACGGCAACACGTCGAAGTCCGGTTGTCTTAAGCTCGATCCCAAGAACTATGAGACAAGCATAAAGA
>DASZMF010000100.1:0-1839 GCA_035552035.1 Candidatus Angelobacter sp. | reverse complement strand
GCATCAACAGGGTAAAGAGTTGGTCGCCGGCCTGTTCATTTCCTTCTGACCATTGGTGTAAAAGCAGGGTGACGTCATGGGGCTCGCTTGTCACAAAGGTACCGCCTAGGGGGTTAGATTCGGGTAATTATAGGTGGAAGTCGCAGAAGTGCAAGGTTTTTGCCATATGCAAATAGTTTTCCAGCTGGAGGGAGATAGTTTGCCAAAAGAGTGTCCATAGACTGCCAAAAAATGGCACTTAAATTTTTGTACTTATGTTGGCGGAATCTTATGGTTCCCCTCGCTACTTGAAATGAAACCAAGCTTATTTCTTAAACAGAAGAGCATGAGGTTTGGGTGTTCTTAGCGGGCACTCAGGCCGGCAAGTTGGCAAAAGCTTGGATATTCAGGAGCACGGGCACATGGCATCCCCCAGTGTATTGTCGTCATTTGAATTCAATGCAATGTATATAAACTCCCTGCGGCAGGGAGACCCTTCCACCGAAGACCACTTTGTCTCCCATTTTGGCCCGATCCTGTTCAAGAGGCTGCGCAGAAAGCTGCGCTCCACGGACCAGGCCCATGATCTGCGCCAGGAAACATTTTTGCGGGTGCTTACTCTGCTGCGTTCTGAGCAAGGCGTACGCAATCCTGAGCGCTTTGAGATTCTGGTGCTGGGCGTGTGCAACAACGTGCTGCTGGAAACCTATCGCCAGCAGAAGAGACTGGTCCAAATGGCGCCGGAATTTGACCTGGCCAGCCATGCCTCCGGGCCGGACGATTACGTAATCGCCGGGGAGGCCGGAAATTACGTAAAGAAAATGATGGAACGTCTGGACACCAATGATCGCGCGATCCTGCAGGCAGTATTCCTGGAAGAACAAGATCGCGACGAGATTTGCCGGCGCTTCAACATTTCTCGCAGCTATCTGCGTTTGCTGATCTATCGGGCCAAGAAGACGTTCGGCGCCTGCACCAAAAAAGATGTAACGGGAAACACCAAGTCAGCCACGCGGCATAAGCGGCGCGGACGGCGCATCTTTAATATGGTCAAGCCGTGGCCGGTTGCGGCGGACAGCCCAGTGGTACTTTGCTCAGTTCCAACGCTTCTGCCAACATTGCCGGTTGCTGCCATACCGGAAGAGCTGTGCTTTGCGGAGAGCGCCGGCGAGTTTCAGTCCGCCGCGGCCTGCGCCTGACAGCGCGCTTTTACTACATAAAGAATTCGTCTCTGCAGATCTGCCATGACTGCGTCTGTCCATAGATGGGCATACCAGTTGAAATCGGTGGATACCCGATGCTCACTGGAAAGATGCAAGCGTGTCAGGTTCTTCGCCAGCGGCTCCAGCCGGTACTCTCCCCGCAGAACATCAAAGTATTCGCCGCCTACGCGCACATGTTCGTCCAGCGTGGTTGAGGGAATCTTGTCTGTCTCTGCCGAGATATTAAAAGCAAGCCGCTTTTGCGGCTCCCACACGGTAATGGTCTCAATAAAGCCCAGATTGCCAGTGAAAGTTCCATGGCGCACGCCGCCCACACCTTCGCGAGAGAGCGTGGCCTCAATTGGATCAGGAAACCCAATGGCATGGGCCCAGGATGGCGGCAGTTCATCTTTGCGGATGGCGCGCACCCGAATAATGTTTTGCCAGATCACCTCCGGCGAAGCCTGTATATCGATCACATTTTCCACGTGCCGCGATTCCCATGCGTAAAATGCCTGCGCTTCAAAAGGACCGCTAAGAAAAGGCAAAAACAATATGCATATCACGCCGAAGCTTTGCGCCTTGCGCGACTTTATACGACGCGCGGCATACCCGCCAACAAAGCCGCCCGCGCTGGCCAGGATCAGTCCAATGGGCA
>DASZMF010000099.1:0-2610 GCA_035552035.1 Candidatus Angelobacter sp. | reverse complement strand
CTGACTGAACGCTCCGCTTCGCTGCGCGTTGGCCTTCGGCAGAGCGGAAGGCTCTTTTGTGAGGAATCTTTACGCGGCCCTGAAGGGCCGCTCTTCCACCGGGCAAGACGAATAAATCCCAGTGTGCGGAAGCGGACAGTCCCACAGATCGGGCTTGTCAAGATGTACTACTTCGCTATTGTTTTTTGGACGAAAATGCCCTACCCTCTACTACCGCCTCAGGGTTGGAAGCAGTCTGGTCTTTGAAAATTCAGCATTCAGCACCCACGGCAAGCCGGGGCAGGTTGGCATTCAGCCTTCAGCTAAACCAAAAGTTCTTTTGCGACCCTCTGCCGATTCGCCTGGGGCTTGGGCCGTCCAAGGGCCGAGCTTGGGCCGTGCAGGGGCCACGCAAGCGCCGTGCAGGGGCCGTCCATGGGCGGTGCTAGGATCGATTGGGCATAAGTGCTTTGTTTACAACCGAAATTACAAAAAGGCCGGGTGGGCCATGGGAGTTGATTGGGGAAAAAGCAAAAACCACCGGCAAGAGTGCCGGTGCCACATGAGCCCTGCAGAGTGAAAACTCGCAGGCGAGGGCGCCTGCGGTCCATGATTTTTCTTCTAGTGCCACATGAGTCTTGCAGATTTGAAAAGCTCACCGCCGAGGGCGGCGGTGCCACATGAGTCTTGCAGAATCGGAAAAGTCGCAGGCGAGGGCGCCCTTCGACAGGCTCAGGGCAGGCGCCTGCGCTCCACAGTTTTCTTCCCCTAGTGCGCCATGGCTCCGGGGCCGCCTCCGCCTTTGGGGGCTTTCTTCATGATGAGGATCAGCGGCAGGCAGGCGCCGAACATAATGGCGAGAAGAAAGAAGACGTCGATATACGCCATCATGGAGGCCTGTTGCTGGACCATGCCGAAAACTCCGGCGTAGGCCTGCTTGGTGGCGGTGGCTGAATCCATGCCTCGGGACATGGCGGCGGCTTTTGCCGACTGGATCATGGTCTGCGCAGCTGGATTGTAAATATTCACGTTGCCGCCGAGAGTGTTGATATGCGTCTGGGCGTGGCGCGCGGAAATAGTTGTCACGCTGGCGATGCCAATGCTTGCGCCGATATTGCGCATGAGGTTGAACAGGCTGGTGGCGTTGCCCATCTGCTCTTTGGGAATGAGGCCGTTGGTGATGGTGGTGAGCGGCACAAAGAGCAATCCCATGGACATGCCCTGCAAAAGCTGCGGCCAGAAGATGTCCCAGTAGCCGGCGTTCAGGTTCAGGCGCGAGAGTTGAAAGATGCTGAAGGCAGAGATGATCAAGCCGCTGGCCAGCAGGATGCGCGCTTCGATTTTGCCCATGAGAATGCCGACGACCGGCATAAAGAGGAACGAGCCCAGGCCGCGCGGAAGCATGGCCATGCCGGCTTCAAGAGCTGAGTATCCCATGAGCGTTTGCAGCCAGAGTGGAAGCAGCACAGTACTGCCATAAAGGACGAAGCCCAGCACCGTCATAAGAAAGACACCGGTGGCATAGGTGCGGTTCTTGAATATTTTCAGGTCCACCACGGGATGGTTGGTGATGAGTTCCCGGACGACAAAGAACAGGAATCCGATGACGGCAAGAATGCCCAGTATGAGAATAAAGTGTGAGGCAAACCAGTCGTCTTCCTGGCCTTTATCCAGAATAATCTGGAGGGCACCAATGCCGAGCGCAAGATAGCCGATGCCCCAATAGTCAATGCCGCCTGTTCCACGCTTGATGTAAGGCGGATCGTGAATAAACATGACGGCCATAATTACCGCCGCGATGCCGATGGGAATATTAATGAAGAAAAGCCAGCGCCAGGTGTAACTGTCAGTGATCCAGCCGCCGAGCACCGGACCAAGCATGGGCGCAACCACGATGCCCAGCGCCCAGAACGCCATGGCTTTGGCACGCTTTTCTGGCGGGAAGGCTTCCATGAGGATGGCTTGCGAGAGTGGCTGCAGGCCTCCGCCGGTTGCGCCCTGCAATATGCGGAAGACGATCAGCAAGGGCAGGTTTGGCGCAATGCCGCATAGAAAGGAAAAAAGAGTAAATCCGCCTACCGAGACAAGCAATATATTGCGACGGCCAAAATAATTGCCGAGCCATCCGGTGAGCGGCAGCACGATGGCATTGGATACCAGATAAGACGTCAAGACCCATGTGGCTTCTTCCGGGGTCACGGAAAGATCGCCGGCAATATGCGGCAAAGACACGTTCACCACCGTGGTATCGAGAACTTCCATAAAAGTTCCCAGCATCACGGAGATGGCGATGATCCACGGATTGATGACTGGCTTAGAGGTTTCCATTGTCTGTTATTTATGTCGCTTCGCTCCAACCCGCTGTTGCTGTTTCGTGTTTGCCGTCAGCGTACTGCGTTGCTGCTTGCTGTTCGGCGTTATTTGCTATTCAGCAACACAGTTGGTTCCACTGACATGCCGGGACGCAGTTGATGATTTGGATCCTGATTGGGATCAAACCGAATGCGCACCGGAATACGCTGCACCACTTTTACGTAGTTGCCAGTCGCATTTTCTGGCGGAAGGAGGCTGAATCGCGCACCCGTTGCTCCGCCGATACTTTCAACGGTGCCTCGGTAGTCGCGTCCGTAG
>DASZMF010000098.1:0-8910 GCA_035552035.1 Candidatus Angelobacter sp. | reverse complement strand
TTGTCGAAGCTCTTTTTCCTGCCGCTTTTGCTCCTGGTTTGGCCAATTGCAAACCGCCAATTGCTAATTGCTAAATTGTCAAAGACCTTGCGCACCGTGGCGCAGCCTCACTCTAGCGCATTTCGTCTCAGCAATCACGCGCGAACTAGTTCACCAGCACGGGACATGTCTTTTGCGACCCACTGCCTGACATAGTTCATTGTCCCAATGGCCGAGTCGCTTTTAGAAATTATTACCAGAGAGGAACGCAATAGGCGGGTGACACACTTCCCATGTTTCACTTACCATGCTGTGGGTGCCCCATACTTTGCTCCTGCAAAGGGTGGGATCGATTCAGCTTTCGATCTTACCCAGCCATCTTTCAAGAAAAGTTGTGAGCGGTCAATCAACCCAGCTCACTCTATATCTGTAACTTTTCCATTCACAAAAATCACTTTGATCTTTGGCTGGTTGTAAAAGAATTGCGTTTTTGTAGCGCCTTTGGTCTGGTTCACCGGCTGGCCGCATGCATCAGTTACCTGCTTAATGGTTTGGCCAACTTCAGGATTGCAGACAGGGCTTTGATTGTCCCGGCGTGCGCTGCCATTGCTTCCGCCATTGTCACTTGACTGATAGCCACCGTCGTTGTTGCCTTGACTGCCTGAATCGTCTCCGCCCTGCCTGAACACCTGTCCGATGGTATCTTCCACCTTTGATACATCTGTAGGTTTTAAGCTATTGAATTTGAAAACCAACTCACCTTTATAAGGATTTTGCTGGTCGCCGGACTGCTTACAGGTCATGAATGTGACTTTGACTTCGCCCTTGCTTTCGTTCACATCCAGATTCGTGGGATAAATCTTGTCTCCGGTCGCGACAACATCCATTTCCTGATTGGCGGCCTGGTCGCCAACCTTCGAACCTGCTCCCAGAGCACCGCCAACTTTTGGTATGTGCGATAAGAAGCCGCTGGATTTTCCCACCCCGCTGCCATTGCAGGCGCTGTTTGCCGGCTTGAGCTTGCCGTCAGCAAAGCTGTTCGTGCATTTAGCAATGATCATGTTGGAAGAAGTTACCGGCAGCACGCGCATGCCTCCGCCGCGGCTTTGCGTTGTTAAAGCGGTTTCCGGGTTGCCAATATGGCATCCGTTCGTACCCCGCGCCATGGTGTATTGCGCTTGCAACATTTCCAATACCATGGACTGACTGCCGCTGGCGGAATTCAATCCCGTCCGAGACTCACTGGCACCGTTGCGATTACCATAGATAGTGGAATCAACTGGAAGCGCAGACGATTCCAATGTTGAATGTGGTCTCCCCTGCGTTTGCTCTCTCGATTCGGCGATGCTTTTAGGAGCGTCCGCGATTTGTGGCAAATTGTTTGCCGTCCGATTCGCAGCCGCAGCCTGACCGGAATGACTCGGGCTTTCAACTGCCTTATTATTCTCACTCGCCACAGATGCCGTAGACGCACTCCCAGGTGGAGGAACGTTCACAGCAACAGCCGCATTTTGCGGCGATGCCTGGTTCGCCAGCGCCTGCATCCTCCTCATGTCGGCGTCCGAGCGCTCCTGGAACTGCTTGTGCATTTCCTCCAGGTATCCGACCTTGACCTGCAAATACGTATCCACCTTGCAATCTCCCGGCTTGCTTCTAACCACGCTTACGAATGCCGTGTTGTTCTCATAAGGAATGCTCACCGTACGCAGCAGAACGTCTCCATTCGAGATAGCGCAAGGCCCTCGGTCACCGACCAAATAAGATTTGCCGGAAGCAATAAACAACGGCTGGCCCATGTGAAACTCCAGGGTCGCGCCATTGGATATCACCGGATTGCTCTCTGGCAACAATGACCCCTGACCGCTGGTGTTGCCGTTGGACGCCTGCTCCGATTGAGTTCCGCCATTCGGCTCCGCTGGCTGCACCTGAGCAACCCGCTGCGCCGGTTTTTGCCAATGGTAAAAAGCCCACATGCCGATCGCCAGGCACAAGACCATGGCAAACGCCGCGCCGGCCGCCAAAGGCCGCGTCAGCCGCACCCAGGCTTTCACCGCCGGACGTGAAACGTTGCGTTGGCGGCGCGCTTCATCTACCTTGCGTTGAAGCTCTGGCGCCTTCAGATATCGAGATTCAAAAGACTGTTTTTCTTCAGACCCCAATCGGCCCTCAAGATAATCCGCAATGAGCACCCGCTCTTCCGACTGTATCCGCAGGAAGACCGCCCGATTGACGAAGTACTCCTCTTCAAGCGCTGTGGCCTGATCATCGGGGAGCAGTCCGAGCAAATACGCTCTCATAGGCTCTGCGAATATGTTGTCCGTTTCCATCAATTGTTACGTCTTACCTGCCCATGCCCACTATTTTTGCCAGCTTCTTGCGCGCCCGGTGCAGCCGGACACGCACCTTGCCGGCGTCTTCCACGGTGATTTCATGCACTGTTGCAGCGCGGTCTAGCTCCGCTGCTTCCCGGATCATCCGCCATTCTTTTTTTTGCAGCTGAGACTGCCCAAGCTCGCATACCTGCTCAAACAACAGGCGCGATTCCGTGGCGCGCTGGCTGCCCCATGCATGTTGCGGTGCGGAAAGCGAATCGTCCGCGGTGTCGCCTTCATGCCGTCGCGATTCACGATACCCTTCCTGCAATTTGCGGCGCGCAAATCCATAGCAGACCTTCAGGAAGTCTTCTTCTTTTTCAAACTCGTAATCTTCCCTGTCCCATATGGAGAGCAGTGTCTCCTGGGCCAGGTCTTCTGCATCTGATCGCACATGCCGCCGGGAAAAGTAGAAGACCAGGCTTTCTCTTGCGTGGGTCCAGGTTTCTGGCGAAATAGAGCGGCAGTTGAACACGATCGCTGCGTATTATACGTCCAACTAGTTCAGCTTCTCACAATCTTTATCTTTAAGATAAAGATTAATTAAAAGATAAAGATTAAAGATGATTCCCTCCTGTTAGCTTTCATCCGCAAAAATAATTATTTTTTTGCATGTAACACTTGAGCTTCTCTGCTCATAGCCACTGTGAGATACAAGCGCTGGCCAGGAATGAAAAGGGGTCTTCGGGAATATTGTTCCTGCCAGCCATGTTGATTGGGCCCCGTGAGTTGGCTAAAAACATTGGCGCTATGGCGCGAGTTCAGGAGTCCAAATGAAACTGGAAAAGAGAAATTTTTATGACTGGCAGATTATTTTTGCAGTGCTTGTTTTTCTAACCGTAATCTATACCCAGTCATGGGGGGATGATAAGAAAAAACTTCCCACCAGCCTCCCTGCTAAACCTGCGGTGGCGACTAAACCAGCTTTGCCAGGGTTAGGCAAGCCCAGGGGAACTCCGCAGCCGCCTATCTCCGGTAAAACCACAGGACATCCAGCGCCACCGAAGCAGCCTGAAAAAACAACAACCGCGAAAACCGCGAAACCTGATGCCACAAATCCGGGCGGTAAGAAAACTGAAGACACCCGCAAGGGCCAAGATCCAAGGCCATCTATAAAAACTGATTCAAAACAATCTGGGCCTCGAATTAAATATGAACGTCAGCGTACCACCACTGAGACCAATGGCACCCGCCTGGCCAAAGACAGTCATGGCAAAATTCGCGATTTAGATAGACCAGGCATGCATGTTCACCATGATCTGCGTGGTGGAAGTACTTTCAAGGCCGAGCATAATAACCGGCAAATTGTAGGCATGGGGCATAACTCCGGCTACATGCAACGAAAGTTTTATGATCACAATGGGCATAGCTATTTTCAGCGTACATACATCGTCAATGGCCGCAGCTACGCTGTAGCTTACCGGTCTTATAGCTACGGCGGCGTGGCTTATTACAGTTATGCTCCAGCCTATTATTATCATCCGGCATTTTACGGATGGGCTTACAGTCCGTGGGCAGCGCCAGTTGCTTACAACTGGGGATGGGCTGGCAATCCGTGGTATTCCGGATACGGCTACTATTTCACTCCTTATCCGGTTTACACCAGCGCATCACTCTGGCTTACGGACTACCTTCTGGCAGAAAATCTGCAACTGGCTTATGCATCTGCGGCTGAAGCTGCGGCGTCCGCGCAGGCACCACCCTCTGATAGCAATGTTGCCGGCCAGGTTGCGCTTTCGCCGGAAGTGAAGCAGATGGTTTCCGAGGAAGTAAAACGCCAGCTTGAGGCCGACAAACTAGCCTCATCGCAAGGCGCACAAACACAAACGGGAACGAAGCAGGCAAACAATGACGCTCCGCCGGCGCTTGATTCCGCGCAAAAAATCTTTATCGTGGCCAGCACTCTTGATCTGGTGGACGATTCGGGCCATGAATGCGCCGTTACTCCGGGAGACGTTCTTTTGCGCATAGGAAAAACTCCTGATGCAGACAACAAAATTACCGTCAGCGTGGAAAGCAGCAAACAAGGCGATTGCCCGGTAGACACCAGTTCTGAAGTGGCGGTAAGCGATTTGCAGGAGATGCACAACCAGTTCCGGGAAAAACTGGATTCCGGCTTGAAAACTCTGGCCGCCAACCAGGGGAAAAATGGTTTGCCTGCCGCTCCGGATACCGGCACCTCAGAGGGTGAGGTTGGCCAGCCGGCCCCGGATATGAACGCTGCAACCGAGATCACAAACCAACAAAAAAGCGCAGACCAGATGGAACAACAAGCAGCAAGAACCACGCCGGCTGTGGCATCACAAAACAAATAGAGGCACAATTTATTTCACGATTTATTTCCAAATGTCTGAAGAAAAGAAAGCTCAATTTATGAATAAAATTTTCTGCCGTATGCAAATCATCTCCATCGTATTGATATTGGTCGTCTCCACCCCTGCACTGCGCGCACAAACCGCACAGCCGTCCCCCACATTGCAGGAACAACTTCAGGCGCAATATCCTTTAGCAACAATCACAACCAGAAATGGATGCACTGTAGCTAATCCGGACACAGCCTCTCCTTTGGTGATTCAGAAACCCGGCGTAATCGCGGTTCCGGCAGGCAGCTTCGCGCCAAAGTGCGAGGCTAAGTATGAAAATGGAAAGTTAAATTCCCCCGGTCTTGCCTGCACTGGCAAAAAAACAAAGTGGATCGATTTCGCTAACGCGGTTCCGGGGCTGAAAAATCAAGTGGACAAAATAAACCAAGTCCCCGAACGCGCAGTCACGGACCTTGAAAAAGGAGACAATGTTTATCTCACCAGAATTGAGGTGAGTAAAAACGCGGTCAAGCTCACCATTGGATACTGTTCTGGCGAAGGCAACCAGGCAGCTTCATACAAAGGCACTGTGGTATTTCGCTTCAAAGATAACATTCTTAAAAGTGGAAGTATCACCCAGGTGGAAGACGCCATGAATGAAGTGTTCAGCCAGAGTAGTAGCAATGAACAAGCGCAAAATGATTCTGGCTCGCGATCAACGGATAGCGACTCTAAAACCTCCCAGCCGGAGCAAACTATGCCGCCACGGCATTGATTGTAAAAGCCGTTCTGATTGCAAAGATCGCAAATAAAGTCCCGCGCCGCCATTGCGCGGGTTTTCTTTGTGCGGCTCTCTAAATTTGCGCCTGCAATGAATTCCTTCTCGTCTTTTTGTGCCGCTAAAAACCCCAAAACCGTCCGATTTTTTTATGAGATAATGGGGGTTAAAATCCATTGTTTCGCAAAGGCTCCAGTGAAAGCATTTTCGCTATTCTTCTTCGCTCTGTTATTGGTTGGCACCTCTTGTGCCGCGCAGTCCGCATCGGCGGACCTGAATACTGAAATTGATCGCCAGATACGTACAACGTATCATCTGTCGCCGGAACTTCCGGTAAAGATCGGCCCTTTTTCTCCCAGCAAGGAGTGGCCCGCATTTGACGCTTTCACTCTGACCATTGGCAATCCAAATGACAAGCAGACTTTTGAGTTCCTCATCTCCAAAGACCGCAAGTCCATGCTCAAATTGACCAAGTTTGATCTCCTGGCTGACCCTTATGCTGAAGTGATGAAGAAGGTTGACCTGCACGGGCGTCCAACGCGCGGAATAAAATCCTCCAAGGTAACCTTGGTAGTGTTTGACGATCTTCAATGCCCTTATTGCACCATGATGCACCAGACGTTATTCCCTGAACTCCTCAAAGAATACGGCGACCGCGTAACCTTTATTTATAAGGACTTCCCCCTGCCCAACCATTCCTGGGCAGTCCACGCCGCCGTGGACGCAAATTGCCTGGCCGCCCAGAATCAGGACGCCTACTGGAACTTTGTTGACACCGTTCATGCCACGCAAAGGGAAATCGGCAGCGCGCAGACCATGGAACTGCGCTTTGACGCGCTGGATAAAATCGCCCTGCTGCAGGGCACAAGCCATCAGATAGACGCGGCCAATCTCCAGGCCTGCGTGAAAGCGCAAAACGATGCCGCCGTTAAAGCCTCCGTGAGCGAGGGCGAATCGGTTGGCGTAGAAGCCACTCCCACCTTGTTTGTAAATGGTGAAGAAATTGAGGGCGGGGCAGTTCCGCTTCCGCGTCTGCGTGCCGCTTTAGACCGCGCCTTAAAAAGCGCGGGCGTTGACGCACCAAAACCGGCTGCCTCGCAACCTGTCACTCCGCCGCCGCCACCGCCAGCAGCATCACAAACAGCCCCTAAAAAATAGGCATCCTGTTTTAGCTTTTGTGTTGGAGTTTGGCTGAGGTTGCCTTGCGGTTTCAAATTGACAATCATGGCAATTTCGGCGATATTGGCAATCCTCCATTGGCAGATCGGACTGGACCGGTTCCCTCATGCCATCGTCAATTCCTGGACCATGGCGGCACAAACCTTTCCACCGCTGATCTGATCGAACCGGGCAAACATAGGAGACGTATTCAATTCCAGAAAAATCAGCTGTCCGGTTTCCAGATCGGTTTTGAAATCGGCCGCGCCAAAATCCATGCCCAGCCGTGCCATTAATCTCCGCAACAGCACTGCTTCCTGCGGCACTTCCGGCAGAAAGATCAGTTCAGCATCCTGGTTCACGCGATAATCCAGTGAACTGCTGCGCACCTCAAAAGCGAAATCTGACCGGCCAATCACATAAATGCGTATCTCCGGAGCAATCAATTTCCGCTGGACAATGGCCGGCGTAGCCGCCAGTCCGCTGCGCAAATCTGTCTTGGCCAGCGCTTCCGCCATGGAATAACAATAGTCGCCGCCCAGCACAGGCTTGGCGATCATCTGCTCCAACTGCTCGCCGCTGAACTTGCTTACTTCATTGGTGACCCACGTTTGCGGAATACTGAGGCCGGCCTCGCGCGCCAATACCAGCGACGCTGGCTTGTTCATTGCGATCGAGGAAATATTGCGATTCAACAAGCGGATGCGCGGTTCAGACAAAAGCCACCCCATCATGGTCTGATACCACCCAGCCGCTCGCGTTGAAACTTCAGGCCGCGGATCTTGCATCCCGCCAAAAACGTCATGCCGGATGAACGCACCCGTAGCGCTGATTTGCCCAGCCATTGTTTCGCTGGAACCGCTTTTGCCGGAATGGGTTTCGCCGGAGATGCCTGTCTCCGCGGATTGATGCTCGGCAGATTGATGCTCGGCGGACTGATAGTGAAATCGCGGTGCCCCGTCCCCTGGACTCCAGCAGAATGCAGGACTCTCATTGGCAGGCAGCCGCAGGTCCAATATCTCAACGTTCATTCTTTGGGCTGCATCAGCCAGAACGGTGAGATTCGGGTCCTGGTGGCCGCCGGCCAATAAGAGTGTCATCTTTAGTTGGATTGAAGACCGGAAAGCTAGTACGCGCCGAAAGGTCCGCCGCGCTTGCTCTCGTTAAATGTGACGGATGATGCTGGGTCTTCCGCGGACGGGGCCGTTGGACCTTCTTCCCCGATAGCTTCTGTGGTGGCTTCTTCTCCCAGGCGCAACGTAGTTCCGCCCTCAGAGAAGGGTAGCGTGATTGCTTCTAGTTTATGCTCTGTCATCTTTCTCACCTCTGCAATAGATCTAGAAAACTTTGATTAGTATATCCACAGAAAATTAGAACCGTAGTCAGGCATTCGGACGTTCTCACGCGATTGCGGACATGTCCGTTCCATTTCGGGATTTATATGGGATGAATAGCGGGCTATGAGGGACGAGGCACGGTGGTTAAAGAACTAACCAAACTATTAAGAGTGATCACTCGCTTGAATGATCACTCCCCAAAAAACAAAAATAAATGCGGAACAAGAGTTAATTCGTGTGATTCGCAGTTAGCGTGCTTTTCTCTTCAGCACAGCCTTGACCGCTTTCACAATGTACGGCGCAGTCAACCCATATTTTTCCATTAACTGCTCAGGCGTTGCGGATTCAGCATACGTATTCTGAATGCCCACAAACTCCATCGGCACTGGATAAGACTTGCCAACCGCGCGTGCTACCTGCGACCCCAGTCCGCCATCCAGCAGATGCTCTTCCGCGGTAACAATTGCGCCGCACTCTTGCGCCGCTTTGGCAATGGCAGCTTCGTCCACCGGCTTGATCGTGTGCATATCAATCACGCGGACATTGATGCCTTCCGCTGCCAGCTGCGCCTGCGCATCCAGTGAATAGCTCACTTCCAAGCCGCAGGCAATGATTGCCGCATCTTTTCCGTCGCCATGCTGCTTGGCTTTGCCAATTTCAAACTTGTCATCCGGACCATAGATGATCGCCGTCTTGGGGCGGCCCGTGCGCATGTAAGCCGGCCCAACATGCTCAGCCATGCGATGCACCAGCGCACGCGCACAAAATTCGTCTGACGGGCTGAGCACCACAAATCCTGGCAGCGCGCACATAAGCGCATAGTCTTCTACTGACTGCTGGCTGGGGCCGTCTTCACCAATCGAGATGCCGCCGTGCGAGCCAACATACTTGGCATTTGCATTGGGATACGCCGCGCCCACGCGCAACTGGTCAAAACCTTTGTCACAGATAAACACCGCGAACGACGAAGCAAACGGCAGCTT
>DASZMF010000097.1:0-3589 GCA_035552035.1 Candidatus Angelobacter sp. | reverse complement strand
GCCAGCTGCTGCGTGGTGGTGGCATCCGGCGGATATCCGGGAAGCTTTGTGAGTGGCAAGCAGATTTCCGGCCTGGACCGCGCCAGCAATCTGCCGAACGTAAAAGTTTTTCACGCCGGCACCAGCAAGCGCGATGGCGTGATCTATACCAATGGCGGACGCGTTTTGGGTGTAACTGCGCGCGCTCCGCAATTGAGTGACGCCATCAACCGCGCGTATGAAGCGGTGCGATTAATTAGTTTTGAAGACATGTACTACCGCAAGGACATTGGGGCCCGCGCCCTGAAGTCACAAAAGTAGAAGACACAAAAATAATTCCCGAAGGAAAAAACTTTCAATGTCAGAGAATCCTCAGGTTTCAATTGTGATGGGATCGGATTCCGATCTGGAAATTATGAATGAAGCAGCCAAGGCGCTGGACGACTTTGGCATCGCCTATGAGATTGACGTAACCTCGGCGCATCGTTCGCCGGCGCGCACCTCAGAGTATGCGCGCAACGCCGCCGGCCGCGGTATTAAAGTCATTATCGCCGGCGCAGGCGGGGCCGCGCATTTAGCGGGCGTGATTGCCGCTGAGACCACGATTCCCGTCCTCGGCGTGCCCATTCCTTCCACGGCGCTCAATGGCATGGATTCATTGCTATCGATCGTGCAGATGCCGGCGGGAATTCCCGTGGGCACCACAGCCATCGGCAAGCCCGGCGCGACGAATGCCGGAATTCTGGCCGCGCAAATTATTGGCCTGAGCAATGCCACGGTCGCTGCCAAGCTGAAAGAGATGAAGGGCAAACTGGTCAAGAGCGTGGAAGAGAAATCGCAGAAGCTGCAGCAGCTGCGCAAGAGGAGCTAGTGAGTTTTTCTGCCATCGCCATCATCCCGGCGCGGCTGGCTTCTACGCGGCTGCCGCGCAAAGTACTGCGTGAAATTGCAGGCCAGCCGATGATCGCGCGCGTGTATGAGGCGGCGAAACAATCTCCGCTGCTGAAAGATGTAATCATCGCCACAGAGTCAGAAGAAGTAATGCAGTTCGCGCAGGCGCGCGGATGGAAAGCGCAGATGACATCCGCCGAGCACCGCAGCGGCACAGATCGCGTCTATGAAGTTGCCAAGAGCATTCCCGCCGATGTTTACGTAAATATCCAAGGCGATGAGCCGTTGGCGCGGCCTGAGCATCTAGACGCATTGCTGCAGCCCATGCAGGATGCCAAGGTGATGGTTTCAACCATCAAGACGCCGTGCCCGCCGCAGGATGTTGCGAATCCGAACGCAGTGAAAGTGGTGACTGACCTGAACGGCCGCGCGCTTTATTTTTCGCGTTCCACCATTCCTTTTGATCGCGACAAGACCGGCGGCATTCAATACTTCAAGCATCTGGGCTTTTATGCGTATCGCCGCGCCGCGCTGGATAAGTTCTGCAATCTGCCGGAATCAAAGCTGGAAGCAGCCGAGCGTCTGGAACAGCTGCGCTTTCTGGATAATGGCATTGATATCTATGTGGCAGAGACGCCGTTCAATACCGTTGGCGTGGATACGGAAGAAGACCTGCGCAGCGTGGAAGAAATGATTCGGGCGCGCAAATAGCGCTTACCTCCGCGGCTAAAGCCGAGTTCCCTAAAATCTTACGCGGCCCTAAAGGGCCGATCTTCCACCACTCGCTCTTTCAACGCTGTCGTTGCAAGATACATCGAGTTATGTCGGCAGGCTTATGTCGCCAATCCCGGTTGATGTCTTTTGGCCCACGCTTCCGCCGCTGCTATGCGCTTGGAGATGGGTGGATGCGAATGGAAGAGCAATTCCACAATCCTTGAAGGATGGCTCTCACTCAGGTTCTGCTTGCCCAGCTTTTCCATGGCCGTGATGTATGGGGCAATGTTGGCCACGCTTTTCCAGCAATAGAGATCGGCCTGGCGCTCAGTAAAGCGTGAGTAGGCGTTCAGGGCGGGCATCAGCAGCAGCGAGATGCCGCTGGCTACCAGCGCCAGCAAGGGCAGGTTGGCAAAATCGGCAAGATGCTGGAACATGCGCTGTTCGTCAATGGCGTAACGCAGCACTTCATTGGCGGCCCAGAAGCCTGCGAGCGTTACCAGGGCATGCACAACAATCATCTTTACCATGTGACCATGCACGTGGTGGCCTAGCTCGTGGGCCAGCACGGCTTCAATTTCGTCGTTGCTGTAATTATCGAGCAGCGTGTCGGCCAGAATAATGCGGCGGGTATTGCCCATGCCGGTAAGAGCGGCGTTGGCTTTTTTGCTTTTCTCTGAGAGCTTCCATTCATACACGCCGCGCACGCGCGTGCCGGAGCGTTCACCCAGACGGACAAGGCGCGCCTTGAGCTCGTCATTTTGCAGCGGAGCGAATTTATAAAACAGTGGGAACAGGACCACGGGCGCTATCTGCGCAAAAAAGACAAACAGGCCAATGAAGATCAGCCAGGCGATGATCCACCAGTATTGCGGCGAAAGGCGTATCAGGGCATAAACCATTTCGGCGAGGAATGTCGCCATGATGAGGCCAAGCACCCAGCCTTTGATTTCGTCTTTGATCCAGGAGCCCAGGTGCTGGTTGGACAAATTGAAGCGATGTTCCAGCCGGAAGCTGTAAAAATCCAGGCTGAAGCCGAGCACTTTGCTGATCAAGCTGAGAAAAGTAATATAAAAGAACAGGTCCAGCGCGTAGTGGTCGCGGCCAAGGCGCGTTGCCAGGGAGCTAAGCACGTTCGTCCAGCCAGTGGCCAGCAGAGCAATAAGAAAACCGAAGCTGACGACCAGATCGCCAATCTCCAGCCAGCGTTTGGTGCGATTGTATTCGCGCGCCTCTGGATTTTCCGCTTGTAGATTGGTTTCTGTAAGGGTCATGGCTTGAACTCAAGTGTAACGAATTGGGCTGCTTTCTTGCTGTTATTGACCAGAAAATGGGTCTCAGCGGCGGGCATCCACGTCAGGCCGCCGGGGTCACGCTTGATGCTTTCGTTCCCGGATTTACTCAGACTCGAAAGATCAAGATCAGAAACCGCAATCATCAGATGAGGCGAAGCATGCCCGGCATATTCCCAATGGGTAGAAGGCGGCAGCGTCACCAGCGAAACCGTCCACTGGTCTGAGGAGATGCGGCTTACCTTGGCAGGACAGTGAACATTCGAGTGGTCGCTGCAGGGCATGCTGACGGCGCAAGCCTCTGTGCAGTTAGCCGTCGTTGTGGAGGGCTTCAGCAGCTCAATCGTAATGTTATGAAACGGCTTGTCGCTTTTGTTGATGGCGGCGTGGGCAAATTTACCGGGCGTGAAACGCACTTCGCCGTCTTTCAGCTGCAGTTCAACTGGCTTTTCTCCCACACGCGCGCTGACAACGTCTGAGTCACCCAGGGTCACAAAAAGATAATCGGAATTATGGCGATGCACCAGCGTTGAGGCATTGGGCGCAACCGTGACATCGAACACGCGCACGTATTCGTTTTCCAGGACCATATGGTGACTGGGCTCAGAAGTGATTTCCACGGACTGCGGTTGCTGGGCCAAAGCGGCGATGGCCAGAAACATCAGTCCCGCAACACGGGACGTTCTCATATAAAGATTGTAAGAAGAACCGGA
>DASZMF010000096.1:0-2988 GCA_035552035.1 Candidatus Angelobacter sp. | reverse complement strand
GTTGTGAATGTTTTTTTATTGGGCTCCTGTTAAACTTTCTGCGCTCGCCTCGCTCCTTATGCAACTTAAACAGGCCGTTGATTTCGCGCACGAACTCTTCGTCGAAAATGACGTGCCTTCGCCACGGCTGAATGCCGAGTTGCTGCTTATGTTTGCCTTGAACTGCGAACGCTCTTACCTCTACGCGCATCCTGAACGCGCGCTTACCGCAGAAGAACAATCCCGCTTTGATGAGGTCATCCGCGAACGGGCGCGTGGCTGTCCCACGCAGTACATTACCGGGCATCAGGAATTCTGGGGGCTCGATTTGCTGGTTTCGCCCGTGGTGCTGATTCCGCGACCAGAAACTGAACACCTGGTGGAAACGGTTCTTGAGTTGATCAAAGAATATCGCTTTGATGGGCCGGGCAAGCTGCGGATGGTTGACGTGGGCACCGGCTCTGGATGCATTGCTTTGTCGGTGGCCAGCGAACTGCCGCATATAGAGATTCATGCTTGTGATATTTCTGAAGACGCACTGGAGATTGCCCGCGTGAATGCTGCCCGGCTGGCGCTGGGCAACAAAGTATTGTTCCGCAAATCTGATTTGCTGGCGCTCTATGCGAACCAGCAATTCGATTTCGTCATCTCCAACCCGCCTTACGTGGGTGAGAACGAAGCCGATAAAGTGCAAAAGCAGGTGCGTGAATTTGAGCCGAGGATTGCCGTGTTCTCTGGTAAAGAAGGCATGGACATCTATCGCCGGCTTATTCCTGAAGCGCATCATGCTTTGCGTCCGGGCGGATGGTTTGTAGCGGAGATTGGCTATTCTGAAGAAGAAAAAGTTCGCAGTCTCTTGGCAGGCTGGGCGGACATTCAAGTAACGGCCGATCTGCAGGGAATTCCGCGCGTGGTGGCGGCCAGAAAAATGGCAGCTCAAGAATAAGCTGCCCACTTTCTCACACAGCAAACTTATTGCCTTGTTACTGTTGTGTGCTTTGCAGCACGCGCACCTTCCAGCGATCTTCTGCTCCGGTCATGATGGCGTAATACTGTATCTGAGACTGGTCAGAATGGATTACGGTTCCACCATCCAGCAGCTGGGTTTCAATGCTGGCTGTGTCTTTGAGTTCGATTGCGGCGCCATCGGGCGAGTAAAAGAGTGCGTCCACCTTGTGGCCATGGTCGATGATCCGCGTGGTGAGGCCGTGTTCCTTCTGGTCTTTTACGCGCTGGGTGAGCTTATCCAGGGCAAAGCCGGAGAAATTTTCATTCAGCGACTGCAGCGTATTGTTCGCCAGTGACGTGCTAATCGCCTGCCACGCAAGGGTGTAATCGCGCAGGATGGCGTTTTGTGTAACATCTTCAATCTGGCGCGGCTGCGCGCTCTTCACGGTGAGTTGGACTTCAGGCTTGGTATCGGCCATGATGCGCTTCAACAGCGGCACCGCGCCGGACACAGCTATGACCACTCCAACACTCAGGATCAGCAGGCGTGCGAGTTTCATTTATTTGCCTCCCACGTGAAGTTCATTGCCCAGCACCACTCCGGCAGCCACGGTGATAGTTGCGCTATCTGCCGCTGGCAGCTGCGCGCGCGCGATGCCTTTTTTGATGCGCGCGTCCACGGTGCTTCTGCCGCTGCTGTCGGTTTGGATGAACGAAACAATCGTTCCATCCGGCACGGCGTTGCCGCTGCAATCGCGAACGGGATCAGTTTCTACCACTACACTGTTTCCGCTCTTACCCGCTACATGCATACGCAGATTGCATGGATCAGCTGCCACTTGCTGCACTACGCGGCGCACTTGAGTGTCGCCCACTGAGGCCACAAACTGCGCGGCTCCTGCCTTGGACGCCGATGAGCTGTTGGTCCAGGCGATGCCTTCGCTGCTGGTAACGCTTTTGGCTGATTCAGTGCCTGCGACGGAAAGATCAAACTTTACCGGCGTGGGATCGAGGATCAGGTTCTGATATTTATCAAAGATAAAAGTCACGCCGCTGATTACATCTGGCCGCGCTACCGGAACACGCGAAGGCCGCGCAAGAAAGTTGAGATTTTCCGGCTTGGACGCTTTCACCCAGAAAACCTGCGATTGACTGGCGTCGCCGTGAACAGCGGCGATCCAGCGGCCGGCGCTGCGCAGCTCTTCACCTTTGATCTCAACCGTGCCTGATTTGAAGTCGCGCTTAATGACCTGGCCGGGGCCAATCAGATAGAGCGTGCCGCTTCCGCTGGTGCTGATGGTCAGCGGCTGTCCGGCTACAGCGTCTTTTGGGATGGTCAGCTCTGCAGCTTGAGCGCAGTCGGCGGCAAACCAGCAGATGGCAACCACCAGACCGATGAATATCACTTTACGCATAATTAATTCCCACGATTCAAACTGTATTCGTTCACGGTCACACGATAGGTGTGTACCTGCGCGGCCAAGTCGTCACGCAGGGCCACGGAAAAAGGCTGCGGCGTTTGCGGCTGCAAGGCATGGTCAGAGTACGCGTCAGAGACCCAGATCACTTTGCCGGAATTGTCATAGAACGTGGCCAGCACGTGCGGAATGTTTACGATCGTCCCGCTTTCATTGAGCAATTCGCCTTTGAGCACGGTGCGGCCGGTGAGATCTTTTTCAATCTTCTGGTGCAGCACGCCTATCACGGGATCAGCGGAGGCCGGCACGAGCATCCAGTCATGCGTCATGCGGACGGATTTTACGTCTGACTTTTTCATACCGGGAAAATCAATGCGATACGGCGAGATTTCCTTGGGCAGCAGGACATGGGAGATTTTGTCGAAGCTGCTTTCGTCCGCAACGTCTTTGCCAGTGTTGTCAGTGAGCACTGCGCCGACAGAGATAAATGCCGGAACGGTATCTTCATTTTCAACTTCACCCATGATGATCAGGCTGCCATCGTGCTCCACGGCGTTCATGGAGAGAATGCGGCAATTGGGGTTTTCAACGTTCTGCGCGCCCCAATCGTCAGCGGCGCCGCGCCATACAATGTCCCAGCGCA
>DASZMF010000095.1:0-4590 GCA_035552035.1 Candidatus Angelobacter sp. | reverse complement strand
AATTCATGATTACTAAGTTTAGTAACAAAATACAAAGGTCATGCTATGAGCAAAACAATTACCGGATCTCCCGTTGAAAAAACGCAGTTAAAAGTTGCAGATGAGGTGTGGATTGCGGGTGCATTGCTCCATCGCGAACAGCCTGACAGGGCAGATTTCTCTATTGAAGAATTTGTGCAGCGTGCGCAAAAAGAAGCATTAACTGCTTCGCTTCGCCCTGGAGTTTACGTGCATGTGGTGCAGCACTGTGTGGCTAACCGTCCTCCGAACCCTGGACGCTATCGGATGTTGCTCGAAACATCAGAGGGGCGTCGCCGGCTCTTTCGCAAGGGAGATTCTTATCACCAGGACCGAGCGGGTGGAAAAATCACTCCCAATCGGGATGATCTGCCCGTGGGATATTCTGGCCTGCTGAATTGGTATGAAGAGTGGTCATCGGCGAGAGGAACAAGCGCTCCTAAAGAAGATCCATTGCTGGCCTTACGTGGATCAGGCAAGCAACTCTGGGCCAGTGAACATACAGACCAATATATCCAGCGCCTGCGTGAGGGCTGGGAATGAGCCGGGTTTTCTGGGACACAAACCTATATATCTATCTGTTTGAAGACTATGGACAGTTCTCTGCTGCGACGGCCCAGTTGCGCACCCGCATGCTTGAGCGCGGTGATCAACTCTTGACCTCAACGCTGTCTCTTGGAGAGATACTCGTAAAACCGATGGAGGCAAATCAGAAAGAACTCTCTGAGAAATATGAAACTGCCATCAAGGCAACATCCGTTCTGCTCCCCTTTGATGTAAAGGCAGCAAGAATTTATGCGGCACTGCGAGCGGACCGCGCCTTGCGTCCTCCGGATGCGATTCAACTCGCATGCGCGGCAAGCGCAGGTGTGGATTTATTCATCACCAATGATGCCCGGTTACAAAATAAGCATGTGGATGGAATCCAGTTCATTGTCTCCATCGAGCGCGCACCGCTGTAATTAAATCTAGCTCCAACAAAAAAAGGCGACCCACTCAAGGCCACCTTCTAAATTTTTTGCGTTTGCCGCTTACAGCACTTGCACGTTTTCCGCCTGCCAGCCCTTGGGACCTTTGACGACGGTAAATGACACCGCCTGGCCTTCTTTCAAACTGCGGAAACCATTGGATTGAATGGCGGAGAAATGTACGAAAACATCTTCCCCGTTTTCCCGGGAGAGAAAGCCATAACCTTTTGCGTCATTGAACCACTTTACTGTTCCTTGTTCCATGTTGGTACACGCATTCCTTGTTAAGAAATTTGCGCCTTTCTTAGAGGTTAGTCCAGGCAGGTTGCAGGGGGTGCATTGCTGCTGTACAACGCTTTCCGAAACAACGCAGCAGCATTATAACCTTGGAAATCCAGCATTGTCTCTAGAAAATAAGATCAAGCTTAGAATCCGGCGGCGGACAATTATGGTACTTTGGATCAGGGCGTAAATGATTGTAGGCACTGGAGTTGACATCACCGAAGTAGGCCGGATCAAAGCCACCGTGGAGCGCTTTGGTGACCGCTTTTTAAAGCGGGTATTCACCCCTGCGGAGATCAGCTACTGTATGAGCAAGCATAATGCCACTGAACGTCTGGCAGCCCGCTTTGCCGCCAAAGAGGCCGGAATGAAGGCCATTGGCACGGGCTTGCGCCACGGCGTGACCTGGCAAAGCGTGGAGGTGGTCCGGTTCCCCGGCCAGCGTCCGATGTTGAAATTTACCGGCAAGGCAGCAGAGTTTGCAGGACGGCTGGGCTGCAAGCGGACCCATCTTTCGCTTTCACATACGGCTGACCAGGCCATTGCCCACGTGATTCTTGAAAGTGATTAGCCAGAAGTGAAAGGGCAAGTGAGCCTGAGTTGGGATAGCGCGCCCGTTTCCTTTCGGTTCATCGCTGAGCGATGAACGTCTGCCTAAAGGCCCGCGATTCGCCAGCGAATCGCTAGACGCTGATACTGCTAGTGGTCCAGTTTTTTCAAACTGAACCACTACCCGTTTTGCAAATTGCCTTACCTGTGAGACCCTTAAAAACCAATGAGCCAAACCGCTGCCCCCGCTAACCTAGCCGAGTCCCAGACCATATTCAACTCCATGACGCTGAAAGCCACCATGCTGGCCGTGGCGCTGGTGAGCCTTTCCAGCCTGCTGCTGGAGCTGGCCCTTACACGGCTCTTTAGCGTAGTGCTCTTTTATCATTTTGCGTTTTTTGCCATCTCGGTAGCGCTGCTGGGGCTGGGCTCTGGCGGAGTGTTTGCCCATATTCGTCAGGAATGGCTGGCGCGGTTTGATATGCGCTCGCTGGGCGCATGGCTCTGTCTGCTCAATTCAGTTTTTATTCTGGCTTCCGTGGAAGTGGTGCTGCACACGCCGGTATCGCTGGAGGTAAATGGCGCGAACTTTGGCAAGCTGACCATCATCTATCTGGCGGCTGCGGTTCCCTTCTTTCTCACCGGACTGCTTTTCTCCGTGCTCTTTGCCCGCTCCACTGGACATATCTCTCAACTCTACGGCGCAGATCTTGCCGGAGGCGCTTCAGCCTGCCTGCTCGTCGTCCCTTTGCTCAATTGGATCGGCGCACCCAACGCTCTTCTGCTGGCTTCTGCGTGCATGGCTTTTGCCGCAGCTCTCTGGGCGGGCAAAGCCAGTCTTAAGCGCGCAGGCTATGCGCTGGCCACGATCTTTATTTTGCTCATGGCTGCGAATTATTCCGGACGACTCGTCGATGTGATCTACGCCAAGGGCGTTTTTCGCGATCCTAAATGGGTGGAGTTTACCCGCTGGAATGCCATCTCTCGCATTGAGGTCAGCACGCAGCTGGGCGGGCGCTATGTAGTGATTGACGCAGACGCAACCACGGCGATTATGAACGTAGATCCCAAGCTATGGGACAAAAACAGCACGCCCACACCCATGTTTACCGGCCTTCCGGAAACGCAGGGCTTTAACTGGAGAAAAAGTTTAATGTCAGCCGCGCCTTCCGTGGCCAATGTGCTGCGGCCTAAAGGTGAGTTCGCCATCATCGGGCCGGGCGGCGGCGTGGACGTGCTGCGAGCAGTAGCCAACGGCAGCCCCAACGTAACGGGGATTGAGATTAATCCCACCATCGCAAATACCGTGATGCGCGGAAAATATGCCGACTACTCTTTCCATTTATATGAACTTCCGCAGGTTCACATGCATGTGCAGGATGGCCGGTCTTATATTCGCAGCTCAAAAGATAAATATGACGTAGTGCAGATGACGCTGGTGGATACGTGGGCTTCCACTGCTGCGGGCGCATTCGCTCTGAGTGAAAACAATCTTTATACGACAGAAGCCTTTCGCGAATACTTTGACCATCTCAAGCCGGATGGAATGATCGCCATCACGCGCTGGGAGTTTAAGCGTCCGCATGAAGCGCTACGTGTGGTTTCGCAGGCCATTGAATCATTGCATCAGCTTGGGATTGCGGATCCGCGGCAGCACTTTATTCTGGTCGCCGATGGCGGCCTGGATGAAGACGGACGTCCAGTATTAGCCTTGGCCAAGAAGACGCCGTTCACAGCCGCTGAATACGCGGCAGTGGCAGCGCATGTGCGCGAGAACAAAAATCTGGTCTGGCTTAATCCGACTGCCGAATTTGCGGGCATGCAGCCTTTGCCGCCGGCGGCGCAGGCGTTCCATGACTTGATTGAATCGAACGATCCGCGCGGCTTTGCCAATGGCTACGCTTATAACGTTTCACCGGTGAGTGACAGCGCGCCGTTTTTCTTCTTTACGCTTAAAACAAAATACGTTCTTGAAAATATTCTGGCCGGCACTGGACACGGCATGGACTGGCGCATCAACCTGGGCGTAGTGGTTCTGGGAATGCTCCTGATTATTTCCATCGTAGCCATTCTGGCGTTTTTGATTTTGCCGCTGGCGCTGCATCGCCACAAAGATGAAGCGCGCAAGACCGGCATTCTGGCTCTGCTGTTTTTTATCGCCGTGGGCTTTGGTTACATCATCGTTGAAATTTCACTGATTCAGCGCTTTGTACTTTTCCTGGGCCATCCCACGTATGCGCTTACCGTGGTGGTTTTTCTTATGCTGCTTTCCAGCGGCGCAGGCAGCATTGCGGCGCGCAAGTGGATATCGAACAGCAACAGAATTTTGCCCCTGCTCGGCCTGATTGCGGCGCTCATTCTGATCGACGTAGTGTTACTCCCGTGGCTTCTCTCTATAGCCGTTGGGCTGCCGTTTGTCGTAAAGCTTTTACTCAGCGCTCTGGTGTTGGCGCCACTTGGCTTCCTTATGGGCATGCCGTTTCCCACCGGCTTGCGTCTGGTAAAAACCGTGGAGTGGGCCTGGGCGCTGAATGCCGCAGCCAGCGTCATGGGCTCGGTAATGGCCATGATTATCGCCATCCATTTTGGGCTTACGGTCACGCTAATCTGCGCGGCTGTGGCGTACCTGCTGGCTGCCCTTTGCTCCAGAACGTGGAAGGGTGCGGTGGCGGCCTAGAAGCTGCTTTGGGGTTCCGCGGATTCTTTCAGTGTGGATCAGTGGCATTTAAGCATCCGATCCTTACCGAAAACTGTCTAATTCTAGGGACTTACG
>DASZMF010000094.1:0-1968 GCA_035552035.1 Candidatus Angelobacter sp. | reverse complement strand
GGATGTTGTAAGGGTAGGTCTTCAGGTTCGAATCATAAAAAAACAAGCCCCGGTTGGCCATGAGCAGCTTGCCGGGATAATTGGTGTGAATTTGCCGGATGAGCGACTGCATTCCGGGAGCGGTCCATTCATAGGTGGTGCCCCAGGTGTTTGGTGCGGCAGTATCGACTGTGTCCAGGAACAATCCGTCGCAATTAAAAGCATTGCCAAGGGTCGTGCCCAGGATTTCGTCCAAGCCAGCCTGCCCGCTGGTGGCCTTGGTCATACTTTTGAGCACGCTCCACCAAGCCGGCGCTCCCGCATTTACAAAGTAGCTTCCAAAATTTGAATTCCGATCCGGCACGCCGGTCTGATTGGTGCGTGAATTCAAATAATAGGAGGCATAATGCGTTCCACCGGCTGACGCCACTCCGATCACATTTGTAATGCTTGAAAGTGGATCATTGTCTGAGGCGCGAGGATCCACCCGCGGCCCAAGCCCATCGCCGGCAAAAGGAGCCCCGTTCCGGTCGTCTTCACCGATGGAAAGATAGGCCAGCACCCGGACATCATCAGCCGTTCCAGCGAGGTTGTCCCGCCCTCGCTTGATGGTCGCGATCTGGTTGGAGGTGATGTTGCTGGCCGGATGCAGAATCACCAACTGGTAATTCGTCCTGGCGTAGTCCACTTGGGCCGCAGTCCAATTGCCGTAATAAATTAAATAAGGTGTCCCGGCGTTGAAATTTTGAAGCTGGCCCGCGCTGCCAGCCTGCACCTTGGCTGCGATAACAGACCCAAGAAGAACTGCCAAACTCAGGAAACGGAAGCAGTGACGCCCGGAGCGGATTACTGGCATTTGAAACATAAATTGTTCAGCAACGGCAAACCGGCTCGAATCTGGATTTCAACGCACATTTTCCAGGTTGATGGGGAACAGACGCACTTCATCTTGGGCTGGGGATCGCGGCTGGCGGCGTCCAGCCGGCATGCCAATCCAGCGTCCACAGTTTCTGCAACTTTGTGGATGCGGCGTGGCCGTCGTACAGAACAATATTGACGGACCCAACGAGGTCTGAGCTGCCGGCAATGTTCCTGGGCGCGGCGACCGGACTCAAGCCCCCATGCCTGGCAATGGTGAAACGGCCCATATCAATGCTGGCATTCCCCTTGTAAAGATCCTTGGACGGACCTTGTGTCTCCTCGGGCCAGCCATCCACCCACATCCCATCCCCGATAAGCGGGGTGGTGGCAGGTTTGGAAATGGCGGCCTCCGTGCTGTATTGCCAGGAACTCGGTGCCCCCAGCAAATCACTGACACTATAGCTGCCCGTGTAAAGCCAGCCGTTGAAAGTATAGCTGCCTTGATAATTCGTGGCACCCGGCGCCCACTTCCACATCATATCGCCTGAGCCATAAGTGTACTGCGGGCTATAATCGGTGCGCGTGGTGGGCTTGACCGCCACCGGGCAACTTCTGACCGCATCCACCTGTGCGTGGTATGACAAAAGCATTGCCATCCACAAATTGGCGTTGCCGGTATACTGGAAGGACTTCCCAAAATCGGTTGCATACATTGCATGGGCAAGTCCCAGCTGTTTTAAATTGCTTATGCACGCGATATCCTTTGCTTTGCTTTTCGCCCTGGAAAGGGCCGGCAGCAGGAGGGACGCCAGGATGGCAATAATGGCAATCACTACCAGCAGCTCGATCAGTGTAAATCCGCGTTGCCTCTCTCCGCGCAACTGTCCCTCTCGAAGCTCAATCCTGCGATCAGAATCTTGAAATATCATATTTGTTGAATCAGATTCCGCCCCAGAGAGAGGAGTGCCGCATTTTGAAATTCTGCGCGCACCATTCCGCCGGGCACCCGGTTACTGTGTCAGGCGGAAGAACTGCTTCGCACTGGTATCTGGTATCACATAAGGGCTTGAAGCCGCTGGCAGATTTGTCCATGAACCCGGGGTCAGCGACGACGATTGCTGCAAGAGT
>DASZMF010000093.1:0-2458 GCA_035552035.1 Candidatus Angelobacter sp. | reverse complement strand
CTGATTTTGCCAATGATGCCATTCGCAGAATCCAGGTAACGCCTCCACTCATTACCACGGCAGCGGGCAATGGTTCCGCTGGCAGCACCGGCGATGGCGGACCCGCGGCAAGCGCTCTGCTGAACAGTCCGGCTGCGGTTGCCACCGATGTTACAGGCAACGTTTATATCGCCGACAACGGGAATAACGTCATCCGCAAAATTGCCGCGAGTGGAAAAGGCATAACAACAATCGCCGGCAACGGCACCGCAGGTTTCAGCGGTGACGGCGGTCTGGCTACCAGCGCCAAATTCAGCAATCCGCAAGGTCTTGCTGCGGACAGCGCCGGAAACCTCTACATTACTGACTCTGCCAACAACGTATTTCGCAAATTGAATGCATTGACCCAGAAAGTAGATACGTTCGCGGGTGACAAAACCGCAAACGCCTCTGGTTATACCGGCGACAATGGATCGGCCACCTTAGCTTTGCTGAATGCTCCCACGCATCCGGCCATCGACGCGGCAGGCAACATTTATTTTGCTGACGGCGGAAACGGTGTTGTCCGCAAGATTGCTGGAGCGGCGCCGCTGGCTTTTGGCAATGTCCACACCAGCTCAGCTTCCATTGCTCAGGATGTAACCATTACCAACAATGGCAATTCGGCTTTAACTATCAGCGGGCTCAGCCTTCCCACTGACTTCAATCTGACTGGTGCGGATACCACCTGTACAGCGAGCACAAATCTTGCCCCGGCGGCGAGCTGCATTCTCGGCGTTGTCTTTGCACCAACCGTTACCGGCGCACTGAATGAAACGCTCACCATCACTGACAATCAGGGAACGCAGACCATCAGTCTCTCTGGCACAGGATTGGCTGCGGTACCCACCACTTCCACAACAACTGCATTCACCGTATCGCCGGTACCTCCGGTATCCGGGCAGCCTGTGATTTTCACGGCAACTGTATCGCCTGTTCCCACAGGTAGTCCTCTGGGGACCGTCAGTTTCTTTGATGGCGCAACTTTGCTTGGAACCGCAACTGTCAACGCATCTGGCGTTGCCGTGCTGACTGACGCAGACATGGCAGACGGAATTTACACCGTTACCGCAGTCTATTCCGGTAATTCCACCTCAGCTGGTTCGACTTCATCTGCTTTGACTGTCACACTGGCACCGCAATTCAACGTGACCGCGCCGGCGACACCTCTTTCGGCCACTCCCGGCAGTTCAGTCAGCGTCACTATCAACGTGCCGCCGATAGGCAGCTCCTTTAACAGCCAGGTAACCATGTCTGCTTCAGGATTACCCGCGGGCGCAACGGCAACATTCAATCCTCCCGTGGTGACTCCAGGATCAACCGGAGCAACCACGGTCATGACCATCACTTTTGCCGGGACCGCAACCGCAAGCTCAACTTCACTTCCAACACCGCCGCAGCCAATGCCGCTCATGCCATTTGCCATCACGGCCCTGGGTATGGCTGCAATTTTTGTGCAGCGGAAAAAGCTGGCAAAGCAATTTACCCGTCCGCTGACAGCCGCACTGGTGACCGTCACCTTGCTCGTTGCACCCATGTTGTTTGTGGGATGCGGCGGTGGCTTTGCCGGAACAAACAATGCGCCTCAGACGGTTGTTGTTACCGTAACCGGAACCAGCGGGGCTATCCAGCACTCAACCACTGTAACCATCAACCTGCAGTAGCCATTAGGACCGAACAAAGGGAAGGAATAAGGAATATGAATTACATATCAAGAATTTCGCATACATCATTGTGGCTGCTGTTCGCTGCGTTCATGTTTGGCTTTGCCGCACAGGCAAATGCGCAATCAACGCCTAGAATTGAAGTCGGGGCAGATTACAGTTACGTTCGCAGCAATACTCCTCCGGGAGGCTGCGCCTGCTTCTCTATGAATGGCGGCGGAGGCTCCGTCGCTTACTACCTCAACCGGTCGTTTGCCGTTGCCGGTGAGATCAGCTCAGGCCATTCTTCTGATATTGGCATCAGCGGAACGGACCTCACACTCACTTCCTATGTAGCTGGCCCGCGCTATTATTGGCGCAGCCATTGGAAAGCCACGCCGTTCACGCAAGTGTTGCTGGGCGGAGTTCACGCCAACAACTCACTGGCACTGCAAGTGGCCGGCCAGCAGGTGAGCCAGAATGCGTTTGCCACCAAGATTGGCGGAGGCATTGATTGGCCCATCAATCAGCGGTTTGCCATTCGTCCGATTGAGGCGAACTACTTCCTCACTCATTTTGCCAACGGCGTAAACGACCACCAGAACAATCTGCAGCTCGGGGCCGGTGTTGTGCTGCGCTTCGGCGAAAGATAAGTCTTATTTGAGGGACAGCTTTCAAGCAGATCGTCCTGAGTAATACTGCGGGCAGCGGAGGAGAAGGTTCTCCGCTGCCCGCATTAATAAAATCAAGTCCTCAAAATCTGGCGGGGCCGATTCGCAGCCGCACAACAACACTTC
>DASZMF010000092.1:0-5547 GCA_035552035.1 Candidatus Angelobacter sp. | reverse complement strand
CGCCATCGAGCACGCGCAGCAGTTTGACCTGTATTCTGGGATCCAGGTCGCCGATTTCATCTAGAAATAGCGTGCCGCCGTCCGCCATTTCAAAGTAGCCAATCTTCTGTGCGTCAGCGCCGCTGAAAGCGCCTTTCTCATATCCGAAAAGTTCGCTCTCTACCAGATGTTCAGGAATAGCGGCGCAGTTTACGTCCACCAATGGCTTGTTGCAACGAAGTGAGTGCATATGGATGGAGCGGGCAATCATTTCTTTGCCAGTCCCAGTTTCACCCACAATGAGCACCGCAGCGGGATGGCGGGCCACCTGTTCCACCAGATGCATCACGCGCTTCAATGCATCACTGCGGACAATCTGGGTAGTCAGGTCGCACGGATTGTGGACCGCCGTTGGCAAGTCTTTCTCCTTATAACGTTCTGGCACAAGGCCATTACCTGTCGCTTGTTATGCCAATGATGGGACAAAGTCGTCACACCGGCAATCGAGAAGGTTCACCCTGCGATTACTAAAGTCCTCAAACTTAAGCTTGCCTCAGGAGCGGGGCCGTGGGTGCGTGATCTTTCATTGCGCGTGCACGCATCCTGCCGGGCTGTGACAAATAGGCACGCGCTTCGCGCTCGCGATGTGACAAATGTGTCGTAGGGTCGGGGAAAGAAAAAGGGTGAGCAGTTGTTACCACCACTCTAAGCTGCTGACAATAAAGGACATTTGTCCTAAGGCATTTGCCTCAGGTTTGGCCAGGCGCTTGCCTATATAACCTGCGGAGACGCTACAAAAGTTATGTCGAAGCAAGCCCGATTATTCCTTTACGCAGTTTGCCTGGCTGGTCTGGTGACCATCGTCTATGGCGGATTTGCATGGAAAATCGACAACGCGGCAAAGTTTGGCGCTTATCTACTTACGGCTCTGATGGCCTCAAGGCTGAAGGTTGAGCTCCCGGAGATTACGGGCACAATCTCAGTCAATTTCCTGTTCATCCTGATTGGCATTGCGGAACTGTCTTTTACTGAGACGCTGATTCTGGGCTGCTCAGCGATTCTGGTGCAGTGCCTGGCCACGCGGCGCGGCTGGCCGAAGATGGAACAGGTCTTCTTCAATATCTCCAGCGCGGCAGTTGCCGTTGCGGTAGCTTACTTTATTTATCACGGTCCATTGAATTCGCGGCTGCATGTGAATTCTGCTTTCCTGCTGATGCTGGCCGCGGCCGTTTACTTTCTGTTTAATACGCTGCCGGTCGCAACCATTATTGCCCTCACAGAAAACAAGGGCATGCGCAAGATCTGGACCGAATGCTATTTCTGGTCGTTGCCTTATTATCTGGCCGGCGGCGCAATAGCCGCGCTGTTTGGATGGGTCACACAGAAAGTAGGCTGGCAGCCAACGTTGCTCGCTTTGCCGGCGATGTTTGTGATTTATCGCTCCTATCGTCTTTACCTGGGCAAGCTGGCCAACGAAAAAAACCACGTAGCTGAAATGGCATCGCTTCACATGCGCACCATTGAGGCGCTGGCGCTGGCGATTGAAGCCAAAGATCAGACCACTCATGACCATCTGGAGCGCGTACGCGTTTATGCAGTAGAAATGGCCAAACGCTTGAATCTAGCGCCGGAAGAAATTGAAGCACTGCGCGCAGCTGCTTTATTGCATGACATTGGCAAGCTCGCCGTGCCCGAGCACATTATCTCCAAGCCAGGCCGATTGACTCCTGAAGAATTTGAAAAGATGAAGATACACCCAATCGTAGGCGCGGAAATTCTGGAGCGCGTTCACTTTCCGTATCCAGTGGTTCCGATTGTTCGCTCGCACCATGAACGCTGGGACGGCACGGGATATCCCGATGGCTTGAAGGGTGAAGAAATTCCCATTGGAGCAAGAATTCTTTCCGCCGTGGATTGCCTCGATGCTCTGGCCACAGATCGCCAATATCGCAAGGCGCTGCCGCTGGATGAGGCAATGCAATGGGTCGCAGATCAGGCTGGTAAGGCATACGATCCTAAAGTGGTGGGCTTGCTCAAGACCAGCTACAAAGAGCTGGAAGGCATTGTGCGCTTGCAATCGCAATTGACGGACCGCCAGAAGCTTTCCACTGATTTCAAAGTAGAGCGCGGTAAGGCTCCGGCCAATGGTTTTGAGGTAGGCAGGGTTGCAGAGACTGGTAACCAGGCTGCGTTCCTGTCGTCGATTGCTGCAGCGCGGCAGGAAGCGCAAGTGCTCTTTGAGTTGACGCAAGACCTGGGCAATTCACTGAGCTTGAGTGAAACACTTTCTGTTCTCAGCGGGCGACTGAAGCGTCTGGTTCCGTATGACGCAATTGCAACCTACATTGTTCGCGGTAATGAATTGCTCCCTGAATATGTAAACGGCGACAATTTCCGCATGTTTGCCGCTCTGCGCATTCCGCTGGGTGAAGGCATATCAGGCTGGGTAGCACAAAATCACAAGCCCATGTTGAATGGAAATCCAGCACTTGAGCACGGTTACATAAATGATCCTGCCCGATACAGCGCGCTACGCTCGGCCATCTCAATTCCGCTGGAAGGATTGCACGGCGTTGTGGGCGTGCTGACGCTCTACCACTCTGACGCCGACGCTTACACTTCGGACCATCTGCGTATTCTGCTGGCCATCAGCTCGAAAGTAGCGTTGTCAGTGGAAAATGCGCTGGCCTTCCAGGAAGCGGAAAGCTCGGCTACAACGGATTATCTGACCGAGCTGCCGAATGCGCGCTCGCTCTTTATCCATCTGGACCGCGAACTGGCCCGCTGCAAGCGCCTGGACACCTCGTTGACCGTGATGGTTTGCGATCTGGACGGCTTTAAAAAGATTAATGACAGGTTTGGCCATCTCGAAGGTAACCGGATTCTAAGACATTTCTCTGAAACTTTGCAGGGTTCTTGCCGAGAATATGACTATGTGGCCCGCATGGGTGGCGATGAGTTTGTGATTGTCGCGCCCGGGCTGAGTACTTCCGCTGCTGAAGCGCGCGGTATTTGCCTGAGCGAACTTGCCGGCAATACTGGGCGTGAAGTTTGCAATGTGGAATGGTTGTCTTTGAGCGTTGGCTGCGCCATTTATCCGGAAGACGGAGTGGACGCGGAAAAGTTACTGGCCGAAGCGGACCGCAGAATGTATATGCAAAAGCAGGAGCACCACAAGATTCTTAAGGCTTTCAACGCGGCTGCGGAAGCGCGCCGTCCGCTCGTGCGCGACGCGGTGGCTGGGTAATGCTTCGTTTCTGGGGCTGGGCTTTGCTGCGGCTTGCAGCGGTTATGATCATGGCGAGTTTTGCGGGCGCCATGCTCATGCGCATTGCCCCGGGCTTTTCTTCTGACGATCAGGAGCTCAACTCCGGATTGTCGGCACAGAGTATTCAGGCGGTTCGCAAGGCACATCTGGCGGACGCCAACATTCCTCATTTTTACGCGCAATATATAGGGTCGCTGATGAAAGGCGATCTGGGAACTTCGCGCTCGCTCAATCAGCCAGTCAAACAACTTCTGCGCGAACGCCTGCCGGTGACACTTGAGAATCTAGGCTTCGCATTGGGCGTTGGATGGCTCCTGGGCCTGGCGCTGGCTATTGCCGCACAGATCTGGAATATCCGCGCGCTGACTTTTCTGGCCAATGGATTGAGTGGGACTTTTATATCCACTCCTTCAGCTGCACTGGCTTTGGTCTTTTTGTTGTTGCGCTGGCCGCCAGCCTTCGCGGCTGCGCTGCTGGTGTTTCCAAAGATCTATCGTTACACGCAAAACCTGTTGCAGCAAAGCTCTGAAATGCCTCACGTCCTCACGGCGCGGGCAAAAGGCGCAGGGCCATGGCGCGTGCTGGCGTGGCATGTTGCGCCTATCGCACTGCCACAGTTGATTGCGCTGGTTGGAGTTTCTATCAGCATTGGCATAGGCGTGCTTCTTCCGATTGAAGTGGTAAGCGACGTTTCCGGCATTGGACAGCTAGCCTGGCAGGCTGCACAGTCGCGTGACCTGCCGTTGCTGGTGAATCTTACGATGGTCGTGACCTTTGTGACTGTCTGTTCAACGCTTCTCTCCGACGCTGCACAGCGCGGCTTTACTCGGAGCGACGCATGAAGATTATCCGGTTTGTCGCGATTGCAGTATTGGCTCTAACGGCTTTGACCATTCTCGGTGCGCACTATCTGGCGCCAGCGGGATATGAACAGCAATTTCGCGAGCTGCCGCAAGCGGCTCCTTCCGCACATCACTTATTAGGCACAGATGACGTAGGCCGCGACCGCTGGGCGCGTCTGCTTTATGGAATGCGCGTTTCATTAGTGCTGGCTCCGCTGGCGGCGTTGTTTACGACTGTTTTAGCCGGACTTGTCGGCGGCATTGCCGGATACTTTGGCGGATGGACTGAGCGCTGCTGCAAATTGCTGATCGATCTATTTCTTTCCGTGCCGTGGTTATTTCTTCTGATCACCGTGCGTGCGGTGCTGCCGCTCAATATTTCACCGGAAGCATCCGTCACGGTTACATTCGCATTGCTCGGATTGCTAGGCTGGGCAGCCTCAGCGCGGGTGATCTGCACCGGCGCCAAAGACCTGATGAAGTCAGAATTTGTATGGATGGCGCGGGCCTCCGGCTTTTCTGGCTTCAAATTGATTCGCCTGCATCTTATGCCGAACCTGCGCGGCGCGCTGCTGGCGCAGTTCTGGATATCCATCCCGGTATTCATCATCGCGGAGGCCAACTTGGGTGCGCTTGGCCTGGGTGTGGCTGAGCCGCTGCCGTCTCTCGGCAGTTTGCTGCGGGAACTTCAGGATTCGGTTACATTACGTCCGGAACCTTGGCGATTGCTTCCTCTTGTTGTACTTATAGTAGTAATCAGCTCATTCCAGATACTGCTTAATAAACAAGAGGTGCGGGCGTGAAACGGCTTTATTTGTTCTCCGTAATGTTCCTAATGGGCACAGTTTCTTTGTATGCCCAGGGCGGGGGAGAGCTGCGCTTCTGCCTGCGCTCTGAACCCAAAACTTTTAACCCGTTGCTGGTGGAAGACGAAGCATCAGAGACGATCCGTTACCTGACCGGCGGCGTACTGGTGCGGGTGAACCGCGCCACGCTGAAGGCAGAGCCGGAATTGGCGGCTTCATGGAAAGTTTCGGAAGGCGGCAAGCGTATCCAATTCAAGCTGCGCGAGGGTTTGAAATATTCTGACGGCACGCCGTTCACCGCTGCCGACGTGGTTTACACCATGCAGCAACTGATGGATCCGGCACTGCACTCCAGCACCGGAGACGCGTTCCGCTCTGCCGAAGGCAAGCTGTTGGCACAGGCAGTTTCTCCCAGCGTGGTTGAGATCAACTTTCCCGCGCCGGTGGCGAACCTGGTAAATCTTTTTGATACCGTCGCGATCCTCTCAGCAAAGTCACCACAGAAAGAAATGGCGGCCCTTGGACCGTTTTATGTAGCGGACAGAAAAGCTGGATCGTACCTGCAGCTGAAGCGTAATGCTTATTACTGGAAGAAAGACGCGGCAGGGAAGCAGCTTCCATACCTGGACTCAATTCACATAGACATTGAACA
>DASZMF010000091.1:0-3429 GCA_035552035.1 Candidatus Angelobacter sp. | reverse complement strand
CGAACTGAACGGCGTCAACTGCGCCAGATACGGCATGGGATCAGCCGCTTGCGCCTGCTCTTGCATCGGCGCAGATAAAACTGGTTCTGCTGAAACTGGTTCTACGGAGATTGGTTTTACTGAAACTGGTTCAACTGGAATCGCCTCAGCCGAGACCTCAGAAAGATGAACCGGCACGGCCACGATCGGCCTATCTTTGCTTGGATTATCTTTAATGCGCACAGGTTCCATCATCGCCGCCGCATCTTCGGCAAAAGCCACCGGCGGCATGGGCGCATGTTCCATCACCGGAATCTCAATGACTTCAGCCGGCATTGGTGCAGGTATTGCAGCATTGGAAGAAAACGCAGCTTCAAATTCGCGCTCAAGATCAGTCTTTTCATCGGCTAGCTTCTGCTCTGCCGGCTTCATTTCCACGGGGTTCGACACAACCGCCTGAGCTGCTGCATGCACATTGACTGGCGTAATCGGCTCTGGCACAGCCTGCAGAATTCCCGGCCCAACAGCCACATCGGCCTCAAGTTCGCTGGCCAGGTCGGCGGCGCGCTCCAGCACGTCTGCCCGTTCACAAATTTCAAATTCTATTTCCAGGTCGGCGGGAGCAAGGTGTTTCTGGTCGGGGCTAACCACTTCAATCTTATAGCCCTGCTGCTGCAATTGGCTGGACAGGTCAGCGGTTCTTTCAGGATTGCGCGTAAATATGCGAGCCAGTGGCATGGGCCGCCACCTCCCAGGGATTTGTGACTTTTGCGCCGGACCATCGCAGTCCTCCGGACACACAAGTCCATAGTACAGCAGTGGCGTGAGTATTTAGACGCAAATTGCGCGCTGAGGGGTGCCTGTCCAGTGACTACTAATTTACTTCGGCAAAGTCCATGCCGTCAGCAAATTGCAGGCCCGTAATCTGCCGGGCATGGTGCTGCACTTCCAGGTACGCCGTCATAATCGCAATGTGAATCGACTCCCGTTGCGCCGGGCTGGTGCATTCTGTACGAATGCGGTCAAGTTCCAGATACCGGTCATGGGCTTGCACGAATTTGTTTACAACTCTGTTCATAGCCTCTCTATTGTTCAAGCTGAGAGGCAAACCGCGAATCACTCAAAGACCTTAGAACAGGAGTTAGTATCCCGTAGAGCAGTAACGTTACTTGCATAACGTTACCTGCTGGAACTTCGATCACTTTGCGCACAAGCCGCGCGAATATTGCATAAGAAACCACAATGAATTAGCGACCACCGCAGCACTGCAGCTGAACAGGTGAAATTTGAAACACTCGAAAGTTGAAGCTTAAACCTGAAAGTTAGAATCTTGCGAGCTGCCATTTTTCCGAAGCGGGACAAACTTTCACTTCGCCAGATTCGGAATGACGGAGAAATAATCTTGCCACATGGCTTCAGCCTCTGTAGGTATCAGGGCACGACTTCAGTCGTGTATTACCATTTTCCATAAAAGATCAGCGTTTTCCCTTGGTACGGTCGAATCATGGTTCCGTGAAACCATTGAAATCTTTGTCCTTATTCGCTATTCCCATGCCGCAGGCTCAAAAAACTTCGGCTTTTTCTCTTCATTTACAACATTCAGCGAAATGTTCAACGCATTGCCGCCGTCTGCAAGCGTCACCACTTTCAAAACGTCACAGCTTCAACTCGGGGGAGTGGTAGATGACAGGTTTATTTCTGAATGCCTTGCTGCTATCCCAGATGGTACGGAATTTCTACTGTTGAAAACTGAAAACGGAACAATGAACAACAATTCCGGAGAAACACATGCGGAGCTACATGAGGCTCTGGATCTTTGCACGGACTACAGATTGTCATTGGCCGGTATCCTGCTTCTGGGGGAATGGTCCAGACGTTATTGGTGCATATGTTCCAGATAAACAGGGCGCAGTTACGCCCGGCGTTTACTGAAGTTCTCGATCGCATTGCTCCTAACGCTGCATCGGTTTCGGACTGGAGCTCGTTCCCTGAGCATTTGGACTTGGCGTCACAGTGTATTGGTCTGACTGGGATGATGGTTCAATTTCTACAATCTCGCCCATTATTGCTACGCTCAATACCACCGGCATGGAAAGATTCTGGCCTTGACGCAGCTCAATGTGTTCAGTCGAGCTTTGCATATAGGGCGCTGACACCTGAAGTAGGTATTGCCCACCCAGGGGAGCGCGCATAAATAGGCGTCCTTGCTTGTCTGCCGTACCTTTGATTTCCAGATTGCGCATCGGGTCGCGCAGTGTTGCCGTGGCTTGCGCGATGCCGGCACCAGCCGGGTCCGTTATTTCAAGGGAAACGCCGGGAGTCTTCACGTTGGTGAGGCTGTAAGATTGAGCGAAAGCCGGAGCTGCAACAAAACTGGGGATCAGAAAAGAAAGTATGGCTCCCGCAATCCGGGAAATCCGCCGCGTCACTGCACGCAAACCAACTGGGCAGTTTTGCGCCATCACCGTTCCATCGCGCCGCTGATAAATCCGTCCACAAAGCCGGCCTTGCCGGTTCGCCACCAGCTCGCGAATCTCATGCTCGGTAAAAGCCGAGAGGTTGTAAACATTTTGGTTGCAGGCCTGGCAGTGGCGTATTCGATCATCGCCCTGCATCTCTTCCCAGCTGGCCGAGCACGGTGAGGCAATGCGGATTTGGTCGAGCATAAAAGCAGCTCCTCTTATTTCTCAAAGATAGAACGGTAGACCGCACAGTTTTTGCAGCCCCACTTTGCTTAACAGCCGGGCTTCGCTTACCCCAGCATTTGTCGCCGAAAGCCATACTTTCGAAACATATGAACATGTTCAATAAATCCCTTGGCATCGAGACCTGAATCGCGGCACTATTGAACATGTTCAAGTAGTAAGTAGCAGTGCCAAAAGAAGACATCTAAATATGACTGATGAAATTACCGGCAAACCGAATACAGCGGAAGCGGCAAAACGCAGCGGAAAATTTCCCAGCAAATGGCTCTACGTGATCAGTGTTGCCGTTGGCGCTGCTTATGGGCTGGGCGTTCGCATGCTGGCCGATTCGAAAGTGGACTTCCTTGCCGTGATGAGCATTGGCTTTATTCTTTTTACGCCATTTGCTCTAGGCTATATTTCTGTTTATATCGTTGAGATCCGGCAGCCGCAGCACATGCGCACGTGGATATGGCTGCCGTGGCTCTCGCTGTTAGCTGCTTTGCTGGGGACGCTGGTAACTCTTTTAGAGGGCGCAATCTGCATCGTAATGCTGCTGCCCATTGGGTTGATCCTGGCCAGCGCTGGCGGCTTTGTTGGCGGGTATGCGGCGCGTCGGGTAAAGTCGCGCAGGGCACAGAGCCTCACCATGGTCTGCATATTGGTTTTGCCTTTTCTGAGCGGTCCTTTTGAAGCGCAGGCATTTTACGCATGGGAATCGCGGCACGTGGAAAATGTGATCGATATACAGGCTTCGCCGGAGGTG
>DASZMF010000090.1:0-1653 GCA_035552035.1 Candidatus Angelobacter sp. | reverse complement strand
GCGGAGAAAGATCCAACCCCTTACCGAATTCACGCGGATATTCGCGGACCAGAAAAACGATGACTTGCTGCATCATTTGGCTTTCGAGCATTAGGGAAGTAATACGGATTCAATACCTCTAAATCCGTTTTATCCGTGTTTATCCGTGGTAAGGGGTTGATCTTTTCCGGATCAGTGGCATCAGTGGTAATGGGTTTGCTTTTAGATCACGGCGATCACCCGATGTCCCGATTACCCGATCTTTTTTGATCAGCGATCATCCGCGCAAATCCGCGGTAAACGTCTTTGTTTTTCCGGATCAGTGGCCATCAGTTTTAATCAGTGGTAAGTTTTTTGCCTTTCTCCGCGTCTCCGCGCCTCCGCGGTGAGCTTGCCTTTCAATTCCCAATTTTGGCAATTCCGGCGCTTCTGGCAATTTCTCTAAGCTCCACCACCTCCAGCGGACACTCCGGCCAATTATGCTTCCAGCAGATAATCAAGTCGCACCCCTCCACCGGATGCAGATGCGCCAGAAAATTCCGGCTCTCATATTCAAATTCAATGCGTATCCGCTGCCATTTATCCGGAGCCACCTCGCGCATGGCCTCGCAATCCGGAAAGCCGCTTTGCACTCTAGTCACCGCAAAGCCCAGATCTCGAGCCATCGCGCCAAACAGCACCGCCACGCCGGCCTCATTCGTCGGACAATACGTCAAAGCCCCCAGCGCCATCGGCGGCCCGTAGATCGGTTCATTCATCAACACGCGCGGCTTAATCGGGGACGCAATCATCAACGCAGTAGTGACCTTTTTTACCTCTGCCGGGTCCACCATGTCAGCTTCAATCATCTCCAGCGCATCGCCCCATTCGCCCTGCAGTCCTGCCTTTCGTCCAAACTCCAGCAGCGATGCAGCCACGTGTTTCCATTTTCCAAAGGCCCGCAGCATCGGCTGCTGGCTGTATCTTCCATAGAGTTCATACTCGCTCACCCTGGGGGTCCTGCCCAGTTTTCGCACCACCGTGGCAAAGTCCGTGAAAAGCGCCTGCATGCTCAAGGCATGTCCGCCGCCCTGGCGCTCCATGCCGCACGCCCGCAAGGCAAGCGTATAAGTGCAAAAAAACCTGCGGATAGCGTTACTGCTTATGCCCTCCCGCTTGTGCAGCTCGGCAAAGCTGGGAGCATGCCCCACCTCCCGGGCGCATTTATTCATGGCGGCAATTATTTCTTCCTTTGTCACTTTGCTTTTTTTCACAGTAAGCTCCAATAAAAAAGCCACCCAGCGGGGTGACTTCTGTTTTGATTTTCTATTTTTGAGATTGCCTAGATTTCTGAATCTGCACTGGCTAAGAGCCAATAGCTAAGAGCCAAAGGCTAATGGCCAAGAGCCGTCTTTTAAACACACCTATTGCGTCCAGTTTTCTTCAGGGGATGAAGAGAGAAAGCATCTGAACGCTAAAGCCAAAGGCGGACGAGCCAATGGCCAAAACCCTGCGAACAGCCACTTCCTGGTTGCAGGCCTTTCTGGGGTTTCCCCGCTTCTGTTAAAGGCTCAACAGACACGTTTCAGCTCGGCGCCGCTCCCGCCTGAAACCAATCTCACTTTAGCGAATAGCGCACGAATCTGCTAGATGTCTTGTAGGTCTATAAATTAACGCGCAACAGGACATCTTGAC
>DASZMF010000089.1:0-1771 GCA_035552035.1 Candidatus Angelobacter sp. | reverse complement strand
TCTGCCATGGCCTGAGACATGCTGTGCAACACCTGCGAGCGATGCGAATAAAGTACGCCCTTGGGGCTGCCGGTTGTGCCAGAGGTGTAACACATGCTTGCGCCGTCATTTTCACTAAGCGCGGGCAGCTTGAAGTTGCCGCTGGCGCTTTGGAGCCAATCTTCGTAATCAACATAGCCGTGTTGTGCGGATTGGCTTGTCCCAGCAACCAACGAATGTCGTACAACAATGATGTATTCAAACTTTACCTTATCCGCAAATTTTTCCAGCACCGGCAAGAGCACGTCATCCACGATCAGAAAACGGTCCTGCGCGTGGTTGGCAATCCAGGCAATTTCATCCGGATGCAAGCGCAAGTTCAGCGGATGCAGCACGCCTCCCGCGGCTGGTATGCCAAAATAACATTCCAGATGCGCGTAATGGTTCCACATGAGCGTGGCCACGCGGTCGCCCTTTTTCAGCCCAATGGAATGCAGACTCTCTGCCAGCCGCAGCGCGCGCTGATGAAGCTGGCCCCATGTGTAACGATGCAGCGAGCGATCCGGCAGCCGCGAGACGATTTCAACATTCGTGGCATAGCGGCCCGCCCGCTCCAGCAGCGCTGTAAGCGTGAGCGGATAATCCATCATCGTGTGGAGCGTGTTCGAGGACATCGAGGGCATTCTACATGGTGCGCAAGCAGGGCTGTCACAAATTCCCCCACATGTTCTGTTGCGACTTTGTCCAGCATCTTTATGCGCTGCTTTGTCAATCAGATCCAGCTTACGGCCGCAACAACGTTTGTGAGGGAGAATGTTCGCGGTTCCAACCGATAGTGGCTGCCTTACCCGTTCAGCGTCAGCATGAACCGTTCACACCGGGCATTGTCATACGGATTGCCCGGACCGCTCATGGTCACCACCATTTCCATGCTTCTCCGGCAGCGCCACATGTTCCACGCTGGCATACTGCGAACCACGGGTCGGAATGATGCGCCACTCCCACCGCCGCCCCGCCAGCGATACAACCGCCGTTCCTTCACCCTAACCCTGCGCCAGCGACGCCACGCTCTCGCCCGCATTCATCCGTTTTACCGCTTCGGCCCAGAACTCCGGACCACGATTTCCTGCACCTTCCCTCTTTGCCACTCTCAGCTCCTTTCGCTGATTGTGACACTCTTTTACTGTCTCACTTTTGGGTGAGGTACACGGTCGAAGCTCTTTCCAGCCCGCTTTTATCAGCGCAATCCGTGTTCATTAGTGGTAGCGTTTTGCCTTTTGCGACCTACTGCCAACTGCTCTCAGCCGAAATACCCCACCCGGGGGTAAGAACTTTATTGAAAACAAAAGCTCAAGTGCCATGCCATTCGACAGCCTTATGACTGCCTTGTCGAAGCTACTTTTTCTATCTGATCTGCCGTTGCTTTGGCTGATTGCTAACCGCCTATTGCTATTTGCCCGGCCATTTGCCATTGCCATCTGCCAATTGCTTATTTCAAAGATCTAAACCAGCCCACACCCTGAGGCGCTGCCAGAGTGTAGATGAACTTCTAAGGCGAATCAAGTGCGAAATGGTTCAATGCTCGATTGTGGCAAATGACCACTCATTCTTTGGGTTCATTTCGTTCACCGATACTCGGGGTGCCCCTCGATAAGAGCGAAGGGCACCCACTGCATGGTGAGGGATAAAAAATGAGAATAGAAATTGAGGCGTGAAATCCCGCCTCACTCTCTACAAGCTGCTAAGGCGCGATCTTCGCCACCCATCCGTCGCTTTCCTGGTGTTTAGTTCG
>DASZMF010000088.1:0-3322 GCA_035552035.1 Candidatus Angelobacter sp. | reverse complement strand
CAGGCCTGGCAGGCAGCCGGTACGGCAGCGCTCGTCGTTCTCTGCGGCGGCTTCATCATTGCGGCCGGCTTTGGTTGGATTAAATCGCGAGATCGCCATTAAGCAAGGCCGCCCTTAAGCAAAATTGACGTTTGAAGCGGTAGCTGGGACCAGAGAAAGACAGTAAGCAAAGACCATTACTAAGTAACGCGCTCCTCTCCCATCCGCATCCAATCAATTTGCCATGCCTCCTTCGCGCAAAACTAAATCTGCTTCGGTTACTGCTGCGGCCTTTCCCGCTGAAGTGCTGGAGCAAGCATTCCCCAAACTGCATCTTCCACTTCAGCCGCCGTATCCACCTGCAGAGGCCAAGTCAGTCAAGGATCTCCCACACGAATCCGGCTGGCTTTACGAGCCCAAGTGGGATGGTTTCCGCTGTCTCGCCTTTCGCAACGGAAATGAAATTGTCCTGCAGTCCAAAGCCGGTCAGCCCTTAGGACGCTATTTTCCTGAGATCATCGCGGCGCTGCATGCGTTGTCCGCGCGCAAATTCGTGCTCGATGGAGAACTCGTCATTCGCAGCGGCACAGGACTGGACTTCGACGCGCTCCTGCAGCGCATTCACCCCGCTGCCAGCCGTATCCAAAGACTTTCCCATGAGACGGCGGCAACCTACATGCTCTTTGATCTTCTCGTAGATGCCACGGGTAAAGCGCTCACAGCTCTGCCGCTCTCCACGCGAAGAAAAGCGCTGGAGAAATTCGCCGCCGACAATCTGAAAGCGCACACAAGCACCAACGCATTGCGTGGTCGAAGCAAAACACCAAGCCCAGCCATCACCAAAGACCGAATTATTCTTTCCCCTGCCAGCCCTGATTTCGCCACGGCCAAAAAGTGGATGCGCGACGGCGCAGCCAGCGGATGGGACGGCGTTGTCGCCAAGCTCTTGGACGCCGACTACAAATCCGGCGAGCGCACCGGCATGGTCAAGATCAAGCGCATCCGCACCGCAGATTGCGTAGTCGGCGGCTTTCGCTGGGCGCATAAAGGCGGAGAAGTAGGATCACTCCTGCTTGGCTTGTACAACCATCGCGGCCAGCTTGACCATATAGGTTTCAGCTCCAGCTTCACGCGCGCAGATCGCAAAAAGCTGAAAGCAATCCTGAAGCCGCTCATCATTAAAGATGCGGTAAAAGACGCGACACTAGGCGGCTTCACCGGCAAAGCTCCCGGCGGTCCCAGCCGCTGGACCCGCGATGATCGCGATACAGAATGGGTTCCGCTCAAGCCGAAGCTTGTGGGCGAATTCCAGTACGATCATTTTTCCGGTAACCGCTTCCGCCACGGCACAAAATTTCTGCGCTGGCGTCCAGAAAAGAAACCAGAGCAATGCCGGATGGAGCAAGTGACCCAACGAAGCGGGAAGACTTAAAAACAAAACGCCCCTGCGCAGAAGGAGGAATCGCAGGGGCGTTTTGTTGCAGAGAATGCGACAGCAGTTAACTTCTAAATAGTATCGTATGGCGATAGATAAAACAAGCATGTGCGAATGCTCAGCAAAAGGTCGGTTTCAGGCGGCGCTGAGCGGTTCAATGTCCGCTCCTACCTCTTTCAACTCCAGCAAGGGGACGCGAAACCTGGGTGTCCCGGCGGCGTCCAGCCCGTTAAATTTCCTCATCATCCGGAACATGACTGTTCCGGCGCAACGTGCGCACCTGGGGAACTGCTCGCCCTTAAAAAGAGCAACCTGGGAAAAGAGCCGGTGCGCGGAATGATTGACTGAATAGATACCGCTGGCAGGCACTGGCTGGCCGGTGGCAAAGTCTTCCGAAGAATCGATCATGACGAGCCCTTGAACCTCAATTTGGTTTGTTAATTCAAGAGTAACCCGAAATTTTGGTGCGCGCGTCCGACAATCTGTGTCCTAAGAAAGAATTTACAGAGCAGTGGTGCAAAGCGCATGAATATTAACTTTCTTGCACAATTGTGTGAATCAGCGGGCAAGTATGAAAATGCTTTCATCAGCGTTTTTGGAATGATTAAGATTGCCGAAGTAATTTACAGGTAAGAAAGAAGTTAGGTGAAAAACGGTTGTTTTTTCCACAACTTGAGATACACTTTCGGCCATAGCAGCTTCGGTATTAGGACACGAACGTATGGGGTGTGTCGGCTATGTTCGAACTCAATCTCGATGAAACCGTAATCGGTTCAGCAGGACCGCTGGAAGCAGACCGTCGCGTGAAAACCTGTTCTCAGTGTGCACAAATCGCCTTTCGCGTGCTGCACGTGAAATCACAAAGCGGACAAAGGGATGTTTGTTTGTGCGGAGCACATTTCACTGAGGCCTGCGCCAGATACCCTGACGTGCGGCGCGTGGTGGCCATGCGGAACGCCGGCTGACTTTGCCGCGCCCGCAACGGCGCGCCAGCCTGTATTCTCGCGCAGCTTTTTAATCGTAATATCTGCGGACGGGACCTGGTCCCGATCGGCTGCGGTCATCTTTAGCAGGAAAATTATTTTCTCAAATCCATAGTAGAATCCGGGCTGCATGAGTTTCGGTTATGTTCCCGCGCCTATTTCGCAGATAGCCCCGCAGCAGACCTGGTTTTCACGCAACTGGAAATGGTTTCTGCCCACGGTCATTCTTGGCCCTTTGCTCCTGCTCGCCCTGGTGGTGGGCGGCGTATTGACCTTTGTGTTTGGACTCATGAGGTCCAGTGAGCCTTACCAGCATGCGGTTGCCCTGGCGCAAAAGAATCCTCAAGTGCTGCGCGAATTAGGCGGCCCCATTGAGCCTGGCTGGTTTACCACCGGCAATGTGAACATGTCAGACAGTTCTGGTGAAGCCAACATGGCGATTCCGCTGAACGGAAAATTACGCCGTGGTGAATTGTTCGTGATTGCCAAAAAGTCAGATGGCATTTGGAGTTATCAGCGGCTGGAAGTGCTAGTGGACAGGTATGAGCGGCCTATTCCACTGAACGATCCAGCGTCGCTTGAGAAAAAGGATGAATAAATGCCCCAGCAATTTGCCAACTACGATGAATTTCTAACTTTCTACCTGCATGAGCACAGCAATCCGCGCAACCGCGCCATGCATGCAGCCGGCACAATTCTCGGTCTGTGTACGCTCATAGTGGCGTTTGCGGTTGGCCATCCGTGGTATGCGCTGCTGTGGCCGGTGGTAGCTTATGGCTTTGCCTGGACAGGACATTTTCTGATTGAAGGCAATAAGCCGGCTACGTTTGGGCATCCGTTCTGGTCATTTATCAGTGACTTCAGAATGCTGGGGCTAATGGCTACAGGAAAACTGAAAGCGCGGATGGAAGCTGGAGCGTCGGCG
>DASZMF010000087.1:0-1661 GCA_035552035.1 Candidatus Angelobacter sp. | reverse complement strand
ATCATTCGGGCCCAGGAAGCTGCGCTGGAACAGATTAACCGCGAACTGGACTTGTTCCGCTCCACTGGCCAGTGGGATGATAAAAAAGGCCGCAAGATTTTGCTCGATGCCCGTCGCGCTGTAACCGACAATAAAGTTCCGCGCCAGATGCCGGAAAACCTGGTGGCAGTCGTTGAAGAATATGCGGCTGCGTTGCGGCGGTCTGAAGATGAGAGACGCAGCTTCGAGGAGACGTATGCGCAGTTCTCGCCGCGGGCCAGCGACAACATAAAGCAAATTGCCGGCCTTCCCGCCTTCCGTGAGGCTGTAACCTGGCAGAACCGTGCTGCGATTCGCACGGCACTGGATATGTTGCTGCGCGAATCGGCGAATGGCAATACCCGGAGTTCAAGGCAGAAGCAGCACGAGGAACTGGTTGCCAGTTACTGGCAGCGTTATTGCGTGAAAAACGATACCATCGGGTTCTTTGGGCCGGTAGGCTGGGCCACGTTCGTTTCAGAGGGAGACCGCGTTGTTACCAAGGCTGGTCCTGGACTGGTGAAAGCCCGCAAGGTTTACCTGGAGGCATGGGCGGTGGAAGCCTTGAGTGCTGCGATCCAGAGCAAGTATCAGATCAGGCAATGGATTGCGCCCATCTTGATGCCTTTTGTCCGGGTTGGAAACACCGTTCTCTACCATCCAAATTTTGGCCCTATTAGAATTACCGGCAAACAAGCGGCAATTCTGCGCGCATGCAATGGAGAAGATACTGCTAAACAGGTAGTGGAGAAAGTTCTTGCGTCGCCCGCGGGAAGAAGCCTGACCGCGGAGGATATCTATCAGGTTCTGGACGAGATGGCCGGCAAAGGCATCGTATTCTGGACCTTCAATATTCCCTTCGGTCCGCATCCGGAAAAAACATTGCGGCTTGGTTTGCAACGCATTGAAGATGCGTTTCTCAGACACTCAGCCATAGCAATGCTTGATGAACTGGAGCACGCCCGGCGCTGGATCGAGGATTCAGCGGGAAATCCCGCAAACCTGGATCAGGCATTCGATAAACTGGAACAGGCTTTTACAAAGCTCACCGGGCTTTCGGCCACAAGAAACCAAGGCAAAAATTATGCCGGGCGGACTCTCGTATACGAGGATTGCCGTCGCGATATTGAAGTGTCTCTTGGCCCGGAGTTGTTGCAGTCGATAGCTTTGCCGCTTTCGCTCCTGCTTGAGACCACGCGCTGGCTCACCGAACGCGTAGCTGCGGTCTATAAGGCAAAATGTCTTGAGATTTATTTGAAGTTTGCCCGCACAACCGGATCAGCCACGGTGGATGCAGCCCAGCTCTGGACAGAGGCGATGTCTCTTTTTTTTGACGGCGCGCCTGAGCTCACGAAGCCTGTGCAGCAGGAATTCCAGCGCAAATGGGATTCAATTTTGCGGCTTCCTGATAGTGGTGAGCCGGTCAACTATTCCAGCCAGGAACTTCGCGGCCGGGTGCAGGAAGAATTTCAAGCAGATGGTCCGGGCTGGATCGCTGCCCGCTACCATTCACCGGACATAATGATCGCCGCCGATAGTGAAGACGCAATCCGGCGTGGCGACTACATGCTGGTGATGGGCGAGATGCACGTGAGCAAAAATACTCTGGATGCGTCGCTTTTTGTAAATCAGCATCCGTCGCC
>DASZMF010000086.1:0-3045 GCA_035552035.1 Candidatus Angelobacter sp. | reverse complement strand
ATTCGGGTCGCCCGTGAGGTGCGTGTGTGCGTCAATCAGGCCGGGAAGCACGGTTGCATTGGGCAGATTGATCACGTTGGCGCCCGCCGGCGCTGCGCCTGACCCCACCGAGGCAATCTTGTCGCCTTCAATCGTTATCAGGACGTTATCCAGCGTCTTGCCGGTTTTTGTGTCGAGCATGTGCCCGGCGTGAATATAAGTTTTCTGCGGAGCAGAGGGCGCGGATGGTTGAGCAAAAGCGAAGCTGGCGAACAGCAGAACGGTGAGAAGAAGTTTTGGTGTTTTCATAAGACGCGCGGATTATATCAGGCAGGGGGAGTGCCGGGTGCGAGAAGGATTGACCTGGTGTTCAGCGCTTAAACCACTGGGCAAACTCCGCCTGAATGAATTGCTTTATGCCTTCAGTACCGCTTAAGCGCCAAAAAAGCCGTTCATCTGGCTCCACCCGTATGTTGATGGTAAAGAAAGGACAGCAGGCATGTTCCAGGGGCGTGAGCTCTGTAAGGGTGGCGTAGGTGAGTGAATTCAAAGGAAACTCAAATGCGTAGCCATCAGGCAATTCGCAGATTTCACGCAGAGCAGCCCGCAAAACATTCCCAAGCTCCTGATGCCGCGCTCTCTGCTCGGTTGATAGCGCGGCCATGTCGCAGGCAAAAGGGACCATACGATCTTTTTTACTTGGCAGGAGCCGCTACGCGCAAGACGAATTGCGCGCCATACTCCAGTTTAATATTTCCCTTTTTGGCCACGATATACGAGCCCTTGGAACTGTCATCCAGCTTGAGATCGTGAAATCCAAAAACACCGATGGATTGCGGCGCGATCACTCCATAAAGCACGCTGTTCTTGTCGCCGGAGCGGGTAGGCATGGTGCTGGAGCGGTCCAGGGCTTTGCCCATCTCGGCCTTGACCGGCATGTCACTAATATTTGTGCTGAAGGCTGCGGCGCGGCGCTCGGGGGCCAGCGCCTGTATAAACGCAGGGTATTCAAAGTCAAATTCGCGGCCATCCTTAGTTGCGATCTTTGTGAACTCCAGTAAGAGACGTGTCTCAGGATCTTCTTTAGTAGCTACTTTTAGATCGACTACTTTGCCAAACACCTTTGACTCCCGCGCAACAATGACCTTGCCGTCATAAATGAGGTCATCGGTAACCCGGGTGATAATTTCTTCGTCCACCTTCAATTTTTTAGCGTCTAGAGCACGAGGCACGTCAACACAGAGAGTCGTGCCGCTGCCTGGCTTATAGCCTGGATCTCCGGGGCCGGGAGCGTTGTTTTGGGGTTGTATAGGAAGAGCAAAGATGGCTTGTAGTAACGAAGCAACAAATAGGAAGATGACTAGACGTGATTGCATAGGTGACCTCAGCGCAAACTATTCTATCGAAGAAGATTGCTGAGGCAACTTTTATTTTCGCTATCAGGGACGAGTTGTTTCATTAAGGGGGCAGTCATAGGCGCTTCTTACTTAGCCTGTAGCCAGGTTTGCGCTACAACATCTGGACTTAGCTCGCGTAGAAGGCCTTGCAGCTGGTCAATCACCGCTTCTGGCTGGATCGATTTCAGGTTGAACTTGAGCACACCGCCGGGGGAAAACTGTGCGCCTTTGGCCTGCGCCACAAAGTTCGCCAACCGCTCCGGCTCAATGGCAGCCTGTTCTGTGAACTTAATGGTGACGGAATCACGCTTGCGATCAATTGCCAACACGCCTATGCGTTCACACAGCAGCTTGAGCGCAGAAGCAGCCAGCAGGTAGCGCACAGGCGCAGGCGGTTCGCCATAGCGATCCTGCAATTCTTTGCGGACATCATCCAGCGCGGCTTCACTTTCTACGCCGGCTGCGCGCTTATACATGCGCAGGCGCTGATTTTCTTCAGCAATGTAGTGTGTGGGAATGCGAAGGTCGATGCCGAGATTGAGCTGCGTGCTGACTTTGTCGGAAAGTTCTTCGCCCTTCAGCTCGCGGATGGCGCGATCGAGCATGCCGGTGTACATCTCAAAACCAACGGCATCAATGTTGCCGCTTTGCTCGCCGCCCAGCAGATTGCCGGCGCCACGCAGCTCAAGATCCAGGGCCGCGATTTTGAATCCTGCACCGAGATCAGAGAATTCTTTCAACGCGGCAAGTCTTCGGCGCGCAATCGGCGTGAGCTCTTGTTCTGCGGGTACAAGAAGATACGCATAGGCGCGACGGTTCGAGCGTCCCACGCGTCCGCGCAACTGGTAAAGCTCTGAGAGGCCGTGGCGGTCCGCGCGATTGATAATGATGGTGTTGCAGAGCGGAATATCCAACCCGTTTTCAATAATGGTGGTGGCCACGAGTATGTCCGCCTCATGGCGCACAAATGTGTACATTACTTTTTCCAGTTCGCCTTCAGACATTTGTCCGTGGCCAACGATGACGCGCGAGCGAGGAAGCATCTCCTGCAGCTTGGCGGCAATTTCGTAAATCGTCTCAACGCGATTGTGAACAAAATACGCCTGTCCGCCGCGCTCCATTTCATGTTCCAACGCTGACTTGACCAGCTTTTCATCGTACGCGGCAACTACTGTCTGGATGGCCATGCGATCGCGCGGCGGCGTTTCAATCACGCTCATGTCGCGCATTCCCACCATGGACATATGCAGCGTACGCGGAATGGGCGTAGCCGACATGGTGAGCACGTCCACTTCTTTTTTGAGCTGCTTGAGCCGCTCTTTGTGGCGAACGCCGAAGCGCTGCTCTTCGTCGACGATGACGAGGCCTAGATCCTGAAATTTAATATCTTTGGAAAGCAGGCGGTGCGTGCCAATTACGATATCTACTTTGCCCTGTTCGATTTTTTCCGCGGTCTCCTTTTGCTGTTTGGTGGTGCGGAAACGGCTCATCATATCGATAGTAATAGGGAAGGCGGAAAAGCGGCGCTTGAAATTTTCAAAGTGCTGGAAGACGAGAACGGTTGTAGGCGCGAGCACGACAACCTGCTTATTATCTTGAACGGCCTTGAACGCTGCACGCATGGAAACTTCTGTTTTGCCATAGCCCACGTCGCCGCAGAGCAGGCGAT
>DASZMF010000085.1:0-2127 GCA_035552035.1 Candidatus Angelobacter sp. | reverse complement strand
GCAGATCCCCATGGCCATCCTAGCGCAATATCTCAACGTTGAACTGCCTACCCCACTGCTGCAGCATGAGCCTGCGGCCAAGCCTAGTGGTAGTGAGCTTGCCACCAGGCCTAGTGCTAGTGAGCCTGCCGCCTTGCTTGATGATTCTACTATGTATAGGGATCCCCTATTATCGATTTTGCAGCATTTTCTAGGGGATGCGCAGGCGCAGTTCAAAACCATAGAGCAATGACTGGCCCTCTATCATATCCTTCATGGCACACCGAACCTGACGATTATCCTACCTACTGCAGGTGGCAAATCAACATTATTCTTACTCGCCGCCAGCCTCTCTATGGCCCGAACCTCAGTCATTATCACCCCCCTAGTAAGCCTCAAAGAAGGTCTCTATGCACGTGCGCACGAATATGGCGTGCCTTGCGCCATCTGGGAAGAGGCTTTGAGCGCTACCCATCCGCAACCACTGATCCTCGCCTCCATTGAAACCATTGACCGCCACCCTAATTTTATTGGGTTCTGCCAGCGGCTCGCCGCGCAGGGGCAGCTGGATCGCATCATTTTTGATGAAGCACACATCATCCCTGGCCAGCGGCATTTTCGGGAGGTGATGAATCACGTGCGGGCCATGGGGCTTATCCGGACGCAGAAAATCTACATCACTGCCACCCTCAGTGAACACACGGCCACAGGCCTGCAGGAGATCTTTTCCTTACCCCCCCATCAGCTCACCATCCGCGCCAATATCAACCAGCCTAATATCGCCTATTCTGTGCGCCTATTGGCCAGCTGGCGCACAGCGGACCATTTTGATGAGATGGTCCGATTCTATCGGGATTTTGACCCCGCACAGCCGCCCCAGCCAATTCTCCCTGCTGGCAGCAACAGCAGCAATAGCGGTGGCAGCAGCGGTGGCAGTGGTGGTGGTGGTGGTGGCAATGGTAGTGGCAGTGGTCAAGATCATGGCATGATGGCTATTCGTGATTCTGCCATCTCTAGCTCTGGCCCAGGCCTGCCTCATACACCTGTGAAAGCCATCATCTATTTTCAAAATAAGAAGGTTCTGGAGGCCTTTTATGAGGCTTATCAAGACCTAGTGGCTTGTTATCATTCTGATTTAACTAATGAAGATAAACAGAGCCAATTACATGCCTTTTTGCAATCCGAAAAATCCATCTTAGCTGCCACGGGGGCTATCTCTGCGGGGTTTGATTTTCCAGATGTGAACCTAGTGATTCACTACCTCTCCGCCTGGGGATTCACCGATTTTGTGCAAGAATCAGGCCGTTTGAGCCGCCGACCAGGCCAGGTAGGCCATAGTGTCATCTTTATGCAGCCTACAGAGGCCACCCCACGGGCCACAGACTCCCTAGAGCGCCAGCTCATTCGTGAATACCTCACTGTCCAGCAATGCCGCCGGGGCATGATTCACCGGATCTTCAATGGGGAGATCCAGCCCTTCTGCCTGCCTAGTGAGCGCGCCTGTGACCTCTGCCACGGCCGCGGCCTGGTCCTGGACCAGGGGCCTACGCAGGTCACCTTATATAATCAGCAGACGGCCCAGCGCTGCCGCAGGCTCCATGCGCTCTATCAGCGCCTGCAGACCAGCTGCCTGCCTTGCTGGTTTTTCCAGGACCCCCACAATCAGGACCTCGAGATCCAGCCCCGCTCTACCCAGCACGCCATCGCCACCTGCCCCTATCACCGCCAGTATCAGCAGTATCACCACCAGTTCGTGCAGCAGGTGCGGCGGCGAACCCCCCCTAAGGATTCCTGCCATTTCCCATGCCTGCTACCCACCCGGCTCTGTCATCAATTCCATGAAACTGGCCCTAGCTGCGCACATACCGTCCGCTTCTTATTGTACTGGGGGGCCTTGCTCTATGGGTTTGAGAGTTACCATATTTTACTCACTAAGCTGCAGCCTCATGAGGCCATCTTTACTTGGGAAGCCTTTTTGCAGTGGTTCTACCAAGTGGATTATGTTTATTTTGGTACAGAGGCACTCTATGGAGTCCTTGCTTTCTATCATTGGGCTAAAATGAGGATTATCTCTAGTAAATAGCATTTTCTTTTTTTTCTTTTTTCTTTTTTTAAAATGCACTTTTCTCTATCTTTATACATCTCTCT
>DASZMF010000084.1:0-2767 GCA_035552035.1 Candidatus Angelobacter sp. | reverse complement strand
GCGAGCTCAATGAAAAACGTGCCAAAACGATTGCCCACGCCACGCGAACCCGAGTGCAGCATGAACCAGACATTCTGGGTTTCGTCCAGGCAGACTTCAATGAAGTGGTTGCCTGTGCCCAGAGTGCCCAGGTGATTCATGCGCTGCGGGTGCGTCAACTTGGGATACTTTTTCACGATTGCTTCATAGCGCTCGTGCAAAGTTCCCCAGGTTTCCAGCGTGGTCGCCGGAGTGTCATGCCACGCGCCACGGTCATTTTTGCCGCCGTTGTCAGTACGTCCGTGCGGGACAGCCTGCTCAATCGCCGAGCGAACACCGTGCAGGTTATCCGGCAAGTGCGATGCATTCAGGCTGGTCTTCACGGCCATCATGCCGCAGCCAATATCCACGCCAACCGCGGCGGGAATAATTGCGCCCTTGGTGGGAATCACACTGCCCACGGTTGCGCCAATGCCCCAGTGCACATCCGGCATGGCGGCGACCCATTTATAGATAAAAGGAAGCTGCGCGACGTTCAGCAACTGCTTCTGCGCCGCCTCTTCCACAGGGACGCCCTTAGTCCATGCCTTAATGGGGAAGCCGTTCGTCGGCTTATATACGTTGTAAGTGCTATCACTCATCACTATTCTCGATTTTTCTTTGTGTCGCTCCGCAAGCTAAATCTCTGCTGCGGAACTCCTGTGTGCGTTCTTGCGATTGATTCAGTTGCCGGGGAACTATCCAGGCGCAGTTTCCTTAGGTTGAAGGCCTCGAACCTTCGCCTTTCCGCTTACACGGAACGCTCTATTCTCTTTTGAGCTATCACCAATCGAAGTAACTGCATTCTTTCGCCACCGGCAAGCTATCCAGCAGACCCCAATGACACGGTTTAGGCTTTAGTGCAAACGCTGATGAGCAGAGGCTGAGAGAAGAAGCGATTATTTAGATCGCGTGGCGTTCGCCCAATAGCAATCGTGCCGGGTTTCCGGTGTCGATTGATGCAGATCGGGATTGAATAAATTCATCATTGGGGCGAAAGCCTCTGCAAGATCTAATATGCCATGGATCGTGTGAATTACGAAAGAGCTACGGCGTAAATTCGCGGAAATATTTTTCCGGTCAATACCTCTACCGGTAGTTATGTGACTGAAGTAACCAGACCTCCAAACCCTGTTATATGCTTTAAAGCCATCAAAAATACTCACCCTGGTTGAAGCTAACTTCATGTAAGCAAAGCACCTATTACCTCAGTAATCTTATTCTTTCTAAGCTTCCAGCATAGACTGCCGACTTATGGGTATTGGAAGCCGTTTTATAGTCTTGCTTTTGCTGGTTGCGGGTCTTGGAGCTTCGGCTCAAGCCAAGCAGCTGGCAGTGATTGTCGACAAGACGAACACTCTCGCGGGGTTGACGGCGACCGATCTGGCCAAGGTTTTCAAGTTTGATAACCACAAATGGCCTGACGGACGCTCGGTGATTCTGATTCTCCGCGATCCTTCCACTCCGGAAATGCAAACTGCGATCCAAAAGCTCTACCACATGCAGGCGGATGAATTTAAGGCACTCCTGGCCGCTCACCAGAGCGGCGTGATTATCGTGCAATCGGAAGAAGAGCTTCTGAAGTCGGTGGAATCCATTCCGGGGGCGGTTGGTCTGGTCGACGTTTATTCCATCAATAGTCGCGTCAACGTTCTTAAAGTTGACGGCAAGCTCCCGCTGGAGCAGGGATATTACCTCAAGGGCAACTAGCAAGTGCTGGCAGGCGGCCACGCCGGCAAATAACAAGGAGTAATAGATGAGATCGAGCAAGTTTTCCATGTTGGTGGTAGCAGTACTGACCCTGTCGTTCACGGCATTTGCACATGAATCAGCCACGGGCATGCATACTTCTACAAAGTCGCCCCAGGCGCATGCTTTCTTTGAAGCCGGCCTCCAGAAAATGGAGATGCTCCACATCCAGGACGGCCTGGAAAATTTCCGCAATGCCGTAAAAGCCGATCCGCAATTTGCCCTCGGACACATCTTCCTTACCTTCTTTTCGCAGGACCCAACCGAGCAGGTTGCTGAACGCGATAAAGCCCTGGCTACCCGCGAATTCGCCAACCCTGAAGAAAAGCAGATCATTGACTGGCTGGCCGCTTCCAAGCAATCGCGCCTGATTCCCGCCATCCAGAACATGAATGAAGTGCTGCAAAAAAATCCGCAGGATAAGCACCTGCACTGGCTCGCCGGCTGGTGGCTGCTGGTGGACCACAACCAGTCACAGCGCGCCGCTGAAATGTTTGAGCAGGTCATCCAGCTCGATCCCAAATTTCCCGACGCCTGGAACGAAGCCGCCTACTGCTACGCCAGAATGGGCAACTTCGACCAGGCCTTTGCCGACATCAAGCGCTACACTGAACTGGTTCCCAATGAGCCCAATCCACAGGATACCTTTGCGGAAATTTCGCGTATGGCCGGACGCTTCGAAGACGCTCTGCAGCACTATCACGCATCTCTGAAGATCGATCCCACATTCCATGAATCACAGCTCGGCCTGGGCGATACCTACGCTCTTATGGGCCAGGAGGCAAAAGCGCGTGAAGAGTATGCCCGCGCCATTGCTGAAGCTACTCCGGTGCAGAAAGTCCTGTGGTCGCTCCAGTCCGCCGCTACTTACGTGCGTGAAGGCGATCTGGCTGCCGCAGACAAGGCTTTCAGCAACGTAGCCGAACAGGCCCACGCCAAAGACTTCGCCAACATGGAATCTGAGGCCTACCGCAGCATGTCCATGTATCAATTGGATAGC
>DASZMF010000083.1:0-1647 GCA_035552035.1 Candidatus Angelobacter sp. | reverse complement strand
CGCATATTCCCTCGCTACAAGAATTAACCATCCTGACAATTATTAACTCCTGGCTTACCCAGCGTTTACTCCGAGTGGTCCAGAACAGGGTTTAAGCCTTGCAGAGGCCGCGAACAGGAGTTGACGGTCTTTTGAAAGTTTGGGGAAGTTTGGGGGTGCAGGATGAAATTCATCAAGAATAAATGGGCGATTATGGGCGTGTTGCTGGCAGCCATCGCGCTGCTCACGGCTTTTGGTTATGAGAGCAAGAAAGCGCCGCAATACTTCACTGAGAAAGTGCAGAAGGGCGACATACAGAATGTGGTGCAGGCCACTGGCACTATCAATGCCGTAACCACGGTGCAGGTGGGATCACAGGTCTCTGGTACGATTCAGACGCTCTTTGCCGACTTCAACTCACATGTGAAGAAAAATCAGGTGATCGCGCAGATTGATCCGTCTTTGTTCCAGGGCGCGCTATTGCAGGCGAAGGCCGATCTGGCGGACGCGCAGGCGAATCTGGTTGTGTCCAAGGCGAATCTGGATAAAGCCAACGCCGCAGCGGTGCAGGCTAAGTTGGATTTCAATCGCTATACCACGCTGGCAGCGGAAGGCGTGGTGCCTACGCAGCAGCTGGACACGGCGCGCGCAACTTCACAGAGCGCGGACGCCGCAGTGGGCGCGGCGAAAGCGCAGGTAACGCAGGCGGCCGCAGAGGTGCAGCAGAAATCTGCCGCGGTGACGGTGGCGCAGACCAACGTGGAATATTCCACGATCCGCAGTCCCATTGACGGCACGGTGATTGCCCGCAGCGTGGATGTTGGGCAGACCGTAGCTGCGTCACTGGCAGCGCCAACGCTCTTCACCATTGCGCAGGACCTGACCAAAATGCAGGTCTATGTGAGCACCGATGAAAGCGATGTGGGAACGATTGCGGCCGGGCAGGAAGTGAACTTCAAGGTGGATGCGTTTCCTAAAGATACGTTCAAAGGAAAAGTTTCTGCCGTGCGCCTGAATGCCACGACAGTGCAGAACGTGGTGACTTATATGACGATCGTGGATTTTGATAATCCTGATCTCAAGCTGTTTCCGGGCATGACGGCGTATGTAACGGTGCCTGTGGCGACGGCAAATGACGTGGTGAAAGTTCCGAACGGAGCGCTGCGTTACACGCCAGATTTAACGGCGCAGCAGATGAGTGATCTTTACCAGAAAGCCGGAATCGCGGCGGCCGGCAATGGACGCAAGAGCAGCAAAGCGACGCAGCAAGCACAGCAGGCCACTACTGCAGTCGTATGGAAGCTGAATGCGGACAAAACGCTGGAGCCGGTGCAGATAGCTCTGGGCATCACCGACCACACCACGACGGAAGTGGCGCAGGTGGTGAAAGGCTCATTGAATCCGCAGGACCATGTAGTGACTGGTGCGTCGGCGGCGAACAAGAGCGCCAGCGCAGCTAAAGCTGCACCGGGTATGGGCAGCGCGAGCGGTGGGCGGGTAGGAAGGTAAGAATCTTCACCACGGAGACACGGAGGCACGGAGAAATAAAGATCGGGTGATCTGGTGATCGGGACATCGGGTGATCGGAAACCTAAATCTGGTTATGCGTGATTTCCTTTTCTCCTCCGCTTCCTCCGTTCCTCTGTGTTGCAAAGATTTTGGCTTTAG
>DASZMF010000082.1:0-5012 GCA_035552035.1 Candidatus Angelobacter sp. | reverse complement strand
CCATAGCACACGGGAGCAAAAGCGGCGGACGGACAATTGTTGGCGTGCTGTTGATCATCCTCGGTCTTTTGGCCATCCTTCTGCCATTCATCGCGGGCATTGCCATCACCGCATTTATCGGGTGGCTCTTGTTATTCGCCGGCATCGTTCACTTGATATATTCATGGCATTCGCGCAGTACCCGCGGAGTGGTCTGGCAGGTGCTCATCTCAATTCTGTATTTATTTGTCGGGTTCTATCTCATTTTTCATCCCGCACGCGGCCTGGTTACGCTGACGCTTCTGCTGGCCTCCTACTTTGTGGTGGAGGGTGTCATTGAACTTGTGCTGTATTTTCAGCTGCGCAGTTCCCACCGTTCCGGATGGTTTCTTTGGGACGGTGTGATCACGCTACTGTTGGGCATTCTGATTTGGGCGCATTGGCCGTTCAGCTCTGTCTGGGTACTCGGGACGATCATAGGGATCAGCCTGCTGATCAGCGGATTTACTCGTCTCTTCGCCAGGCCGACGTTTGCACCCGCAGGATTGATTTAAGGCGATTGGCAGAATTGAACCGCACGGACCAATTAGTGAAAATCATGGGAATGCAGCGCAAGCGCGCCATCGGAGAAAGCCATCAGCCGAGTTGCCTTCACATGAAGCACGCCATCCTGATTTTGCAAGGGTCCTTCGACGATCAGGAATTTGCTTCGCGTCACGACTAGACGCTCCCGCTCATATAGGTCGGGCGTGACAATGACATTGGCAATGCCGGTTTCATCTTCCATAGAAAGGAAGATGAAACCCTTTGCCGTGCCCGGACGCTGCCGAGCAATAATGCAGCCCGCCGTGCGCACATAGTTTCCATCCTTCTGCTCGCGCAATTCCTTTGCAGAAAGTACGTGTTGTTCAGCTAAAGCCGCACGACGATAATGCATGGGATGTTTGCCAACCGTCAGCCCAGTACCGGCATAGTCGGCAATCAACCGCTCCTCGGTATTCATTTGCTGGAGCGGCTTTCCCTCCGAATCATCCTGCAAGGATGCAACGTTCCGCTGGAATAACGGCCCTTCCAGCTTTCCGGCGCGTTCCACCTGCCAAAGAGCATCGCGACGGTGTTCAACTCCATCCAATTGATTCAATGCGCCGATGCGAGCCAGCAACGTCAATTCTTTTCGATTCAGCAAAGGAACGCGCTGCGCAAGATCTTCCGCCGAATTGAATCGATCATCACGCGCTCGCGACGCCACCAACGCCTCCGCCGCCTGCTTGCGTAGCCCTCGCGCATAACCCAGCCCCATCCGTAATGAGAGGCTGTCATCGTGCTCTCGTTCCAGAGTGCAGGCCCAATCGGAAATCTGAATATCGATGGGCCGCACGCGAAGACCATGACGTTGCGCATCTTTTACCAAAACTGCTGGAGCATAAAAACCCATCGGCTGATTGTTCAAAATTGCGCAGGTAAACGCAGCCAGATATTTCACTTTGAAATAAGCCGAGGCATAAGCGATAAGCGCGAAGCTGGCAGCGTGTGATTCTGGAAATCCATACAACGCAAACGAGCTGATATTTTGAATGATGTTGTTTTGCGTTGTGACATCGAGCCCGTTCGCGGTCATGCCGGATCGTAGCTTGCCTTCAAGATTTTTCATTCGTTCCCAGGATCGGCGCATTCCCACCGCACGTCGCAACTCTTCGGCTTCCGCGCCGGAAAAGTTAGCGACCACCATCGCCATCCTCAGCAATTGTTCCTGAAACAAAGGTACGCCGAGAGTGCGTTCCAAAACCGGCTCCAGCAATGGATGCGGATAGCTGACTGGCTCCTTATGCTGCCGGCGTCGCATGTATGGATGCATCATCTGACCCACAATCGGACCAGGGCGAATAATCGCCACCTGCACTACGATGTCATAGAACCGTTCAGGATGATTTCGCGGCAGCGACGCCATCTGCGCTCGGCTTTCCACCTGAAACATGCCCACGGTATCAGCCTGTTGCAGGGTTCGATATACATCCGGGTCTTCCGGCAACTGCGCAAAGTCGATGGGTTCGCCGTAATGCTGAGGAATCAGCTCCAGACAATCCTTCAAGACGGCCATCATGCCAAGCCCAAGTAAGTCGACCTTGATGATGCCCAGGTCGGAGCAATCTTCTTTATCCCATTGCACGACGGTGCGGCCCGGCATCGAAGCTCGCTCCAGTGGCACCACGTGATTCAGTTGCCCCTGGCAGATCACCATGCCACCCGAATGCTGGCCCAGATGGCGCGGCAGACCCTGAATCCGCATGGACAGATCGAGATACTTGGCGATGCGCGGATGAGCAAGATCAAAGCCTGCATCGCGAAATGAATGCGCCATGGTATCCGTCTTTCCACGCCATTCCCAGTTGCTGACCAGACTGGACAATCGCCCCAGAGTATCCGCATCGAAGCCCAGCGCTTTACCCACTTCACGAGCCGCAGATTTTCCGCGATACGTAATGACATTCGCTGTCATTGCCGCTCCCAGTTCACCGTATCGCTGATAGATATACTGAATCGCCTGCTCGCGCTTAACATCAGAAGGCAAATCAAGATCAATGTCCGGCCATTCACCCCGGCTCTCGCTCAAAAAGCGTTCAAACAGCAGTTCCATGCCTACGGGATCGATGGCAGTAATTTCCAGCGCATAACAAACGGCTGAGTTAGCTGCGCTTCCCCGACCCTGGACCAGAATGTCATGGCTCTTGCAGAACTGAATGATGTCCCAGACAATCAGAAAATACCCGGCAAATCCCAGCTTCGCAATCAGAACCAGTTCATGCTCAACCTGTTTTTTCGCCCGCTCCAGCAGATGTGGATTCTTCTTCGGTCCGTATCGCCTCGCCACTCCCTCTACAACTCGCTTCCGCAGAAAGCTATCCATGCTATCGCCCTCGGGCACGGGATAGCGCGGGAATTCATACCCCAGATCATCCAGCGCAAACGTGAGGCGCGAAGAAAGTTCCACGGTGTTTTCGATTGCATGCGGCACATCGCGAAATAGGGAGATCATCTCCTTCGCCGAGCGCAGATATCGCTGATTGTTCAACGCTAGAAGTCGACCAGCCTGATCAAGCTCCGTACGATGGCGAATGGCCGTGAAGACATCCTGAATCTCGCGGTCATATTCCGTTGCATAGCGAACGCCATTAGTTGCTAGCACCGGCAACTGGAGAGAACGCGCGATACGGATTGCCGCCTGGTTGCGCCACTCCTCTTCCCGTTCCTGGTGTCGCTGGAGTTCGACATAAACATTTTCATTCCCGAAAATTTGGATGAGTTGTTCGACGACCTTGCGACCCGCAGTTTCTCCACCGGCAACCAATGCAGCGGCCAATGGCCCTTCCTCCCCGCCCGTCAGGCAAACCAGTCCGGCGTTGTACTGCTGCAAATCTTCAATCGTTGCGGCACCTTCGCATTTGTCGGGCTCGCGCATTTTGAACTGCGTAACAAGCTGGCAAAGATTTTGATAGCCCGCACGGGATTCGCACAGTAGCGGCAGACGCGCTGGCTCTGGAACATGCTGGTGCGGTAGCCATGCAGCGGGTGTCAGCCGTGACCCGAAACTGGAAACAGAAATTTCCGTCCCAATATGCGCTCGAACACTATTTCGTTTGGCGCTGGTGTGGAACCGCGCGGAGCCGTAGACACCATTGCGATCCATCAATCCGATTGCAGGCATCTCCAATTCCACCGCTTGCTCGACCAGCCCTTCAGGTTGCGATGCGCCTTCAAGAAAGCTGAAAGCGCTGGCTGCATGTAGTTCCACATATCGCTCAGTCATACAGCGCTACCATTTCCCAGCAATTCCGCAACTCATCGCGGACAATGCAGCCGCACAACAAACTGCCATCCGCGGAACGCGCCACGATGTCCCACTGTTCCACATTCCACAATTCCGGATTCCACCAATCCCCACTTGTGCGCCATGGACCATAGGCCTTTTCGACGATGTGGTGTTTTTCTTGCAGCAAGAATGAAGTCGGCCGTTCATTCTGCAATGTCACGGAAATATTTTCCGGCGGACGGAACTGACGCAACGCGACTCTTGGCTGTGTGCTAGTGTTCTCAGCGCCATTCTTGCTGATGACAGCGAATGGCTCCATGCGAAACTCGTAGGGCTGGTGAGTATCGCGCAGTACAGCTCGCCCGACGCATTCTTCCCCAACAATGGCGCGGATGCGCGCCAGCGTGACATCCAGTCGACCGGGTTCAGGCAGTTGGGGAGAAAACAATCCCATTTGCACCTTGCTGGTGCTTCCTGGTTCCGCTGTCAGAGTCAACGAGAGAATGGGAGCCTGGGGTGGATGAGTCTCCAGATCTAAATGCAGCAGTTTGATCCAGAATTGGCGGTCATTTGTCGGCAATGCTGGCCGCACTGTTCGCGTATGCGAGCCTCCCGCCTCCAGGCGCAAGACAATTGTTAGCGCAGCCAATGCCCATACCCGCGAAGTGGCGCGCAAAATAAGCTGCTCCAGCATCACCCCCACAACAAACAACAGAGAATCCAGAATTTCTACAGGTGAATCCAGTTCGCGATACTCTTCCAACGCACTCGCAGGTTCGACAGGCAGAAACAGATGCGGCAGGTTTCCCATTGCCAACTGCCGAAGAAGTTTGCCAACCTGGCCCATCCGCGCAATCAGATCCTTTTCAGGCAGAGCCGCCAGCATTCCCAGAGTGCGGATCCCCCACAGAGAAAACTTTTCTGCCTGCTCTTCAGAAAGCTTCAGCACGGAGAGCGGAAGCGGACCCAGAGCAGAGCTTTCGGCTCCAGCAGGAATTACAGTGATTGAATGACTCGGCGACATGCCATGCGCAAGGCAGATCGCCGCATGAAAATTCCGGCTGACTGCAACAGACGCAATAATTCCCAACGCCTTGACGCGATTTCTTAATTTCTCCGCCAGTGTGGCAGAGGGGCCAAACAGTTTCTCTGTCCCCGCAATATCAAGCACGCAAAGGAACGCCTTTTCACTGCTCGCTTCTTCTACTCTCGGGGTAAAACTCCC
>DASZMF010000081.1:0-2728 GCA_035552035.1 Candidatus Angelobacter sp. | reverse complement strand
GGGACGCAGAACGCCTAAAGCAGGTCAATGCCCAGAGCGTGAAATGGTTCACCAATATTGATCCAGGCTTGTTGCTGGAATTCACTCGCCAGGATCAAGAGCCGATTTGATGTGCCGATCGCGGCAAGACTAGTTGTGACGCTAGAAAATTTCTGGAAAGGTGCTGCTGTGAAACGACTTCTGATCTCAATTGCATTTGCCGCGGGGCTAATGGTAATGTCCGCTCAGCCCAGCAGCTCTGGCGTTCCTGCGCGGACTGAGCACCTGGGATTTGATCGCAATGAATTTCCCGGTAATGACAATCTGGCCGCCTTGCGTCGCACCTTTGAGTTCGCCGGATACTGGCTGAACAATCCTCCGGGCATGACCAGCGACTCCTGGGTAGGAAAGCGCAAAGCAGTGCAGTCCGCTGGATTTGGATTTGTAGTCATTTTCAATGGCCGCACGTATGCACAGATCAAGACTGCCGGTAATGCGAATAAGCTAGGTAGCTCAGATGGCGCGCAGGCCGTAGCGTCAGCGCAGAGCGAAGGATTTCCGCAGCACACAATTATCTTTCTTGACCAGGAGCAAGGTGGCAGGCTTCTTCCGGAACAGCGAGCTTACCTGCATGCCTGGATTGACGCAGTGAATGCCGCAGGTTTTCGCGCTGGAGTATATTGCTCCGGGATTGCCGCGAAAGAATCTGCGGGCGTCAGCGTTATCACCGCAGAAGACATTCGCCAAAATGCGGCGGGCAGAGAGATAACATACTGGATCACCAATGATAGCTGTCCGCCCTCGCCCGGATGCGCCTTTCCCCGGCAACTTCCGGCACCACAATCGAGCGGCATAGCTTTCGCTGAAATCTGGCAGTATGCCCAGTCACCCAAGCGGTCAGATTTCGCCCGCGCTTGTGCGAACTATAACAAAGACGGAAATTGTTATTCAGCCGGCGGCGATATCGCTCAACACCTGCACCTTGACCTGAACGTTGCAACTTCCAGTGATCCTTCGCATGGACGCACGCAGCCAGATTGATATCGTCTGGTTATCCTAAGCCTGGGTTTCGAGAGCTTGGATTTCGGCGGCGCCGCTTGCAGGCAGATTCTCTGATCGTCGTGGGCCGCGGTTTGTGGTGAGCATTGCCATTGCCATTGTCCTCGCTTCTTACATCGCTTTCTGGACGCTGGGACTGCATCTGCTTGGCTTGGTTCTAGGTGTGATATTGCTCGATGCCGGCGTGCAGGCAGCCCAGGTGGCAAACCAATCCCGCGTGCTCGCCTTGCGTCCGGACGCTCGCAATCGCGTGAACACAATTTACATGATCTGTTATTTCAGCGGAGGCTCGCTTGGATCACTGGCAGCAGCGTGGGCCTGGAGCCAGTGGCAGTGGAATGGCGTTTGCGGAGTGGGTATCGCGTTTATTCTTTTAGCTGGACTGATTTTCAAGCTGCCGGTGCGTGAACACACACTTGCGCACGCTGATTAAATTCCTTTCATCGCTCTAGCATTCAACGGCAAGCGCAATTTGCCTGAGCGATGAAACGCTCTCTCCTGCAAAATCACCAGTTAACAGAAGCAATGTTTTCACACACCAGTTGCTAAACCTGGGCTCTGGGATCCGTTTCAGTGATGAACAGAAAAATTAGAAAGGACATTTTCAATGATGAAACGTAAACTCTATTTTGCAGCTTTCACCATTGCCATTCTGGCAATCGTGGCAGGTAGCACACATCTTTCGCCAGTTGCTGCGCAAGGTTCCGTCTCAACCACGCCTGTCTTTGTTACGCAGCAAACCCAGTTTGGAATGGTCGCAGTTAACGAATCCACGGGGGCCATCAGCTTTTGCGCTAACAACAGCGTAGTGCCCGGAGGCACCGGAGGCCAGGCGCCCATTGGCACATGCAGTGCGGCGTCCATCGGAAGTGTTACGCCCACGATTGGATCGAACAATAGTTTATCGATACAGGGCAGCGAGCCAATTTCACCCAACGGTGGCTCTGGTGCGTTGGTGTACAACAACCAGACTGGACAGGCCGTCCTCTGCGCGGGCTCTGGCGTAGTAAGCGGCGGTGTTGCAAATGTAGTCGCATCGTGCAAAACAGTCGCTAATCTGCATTAAACGTTTTTTGCAGAATATTGCAGTCGAACATTTTCTCCAGCCTCAATGGGAAACAACTGTTCTTGAAGGCAGGTCTCACGGCCTGCTTTTTTGTTTCAAAATTTACATGGCTTAAACATTGCTGAGCCAGTTCCAAAATGGGAATGTAGCGATATCCACAGAAAAAAGTTTTTTTAACAGGATTTTGGTTTGTACTCACGTCTGTGGACGTGGATACTTTTTCAGCCTATGAAAATTCAGTCTATGAAAATTAAAATTAAAGATCGCTCCTTCCGCTTTGTAGTTTGTCTGTTCCTTCTCTTTAGCGCTGTGCTAACTTCTGCTCCTGCCGCTCATGCCAGCGCCAGCGGTGTAGTGATCAGCCAGGTTTATGGCGGAGGCGGCAATGCCGGCTCCACATTTAAAAATGATTTCATCGAACTTTTTAATGCCGGCACCGCGCCGGTAAGCCTTACCGGATGGTCCGTGCAATACGCCTCTGCTGCCGGGACAACATGGCAGGTAACAGCCTTGAATGGCTCTCTGGCTCCAGGCCAGTATTTCCTGGTACAGGAATCGCAGGGCGCCGGCGGAACAACGCCGTTGCCCGCACCCAATGCGACGGGCACCATCGCCATGAGCGCG
>DASZMF010000080.1:0-1731 GCA_035552035.1 Candidatus Angelobacter sp. | reverse complement strand
CTGCCTTTTACACTGACCTATCTTTTTGAAAATGGTGAAACCAGGGCACGGCTGGCATGTTCCACGGGCATTAGTGCGGGCCATCCGGCGGCCCCGGAAATACTTGAAGTGGGTTCTGCGAAAGAAGCCTGGCCCGTCCGCGAACTGCTCAGCCAGAAAAGTTCTGTGGTGGTAGAAAACCTGGCGGAGCGATTTGGAAGCGTTCCCACAGGCTCATGGGACAAACCACCAGCTCGCGCCATGCTGGTTCCCATCACACGGCAAGGGCAGGATGTTCCCGCAGGCGTGCTGGTGGCGGCGCTCAATCCTTATCGACCGATGGATGCCAGCTACTCCGGATTCATTGATCTGGTTGCCGGACAGATTGCCGCGGGCATTGCGAATGCCCGCGCCTATAACGAAGAGCGCAAGCGCGCGGAAGCGCTGGCCGCCATCGACAGCGCGAAGACTGCATTCTTCAGCAACGTAAGCCATGAGTTCCGCACACCGCTTACGCTCATGCTGGGTCCAACCGAAGACGCACTGGCCACGCCGGAAAAATCATTGCACGGCACAGATCTGGAGACGGTCCATCGCAATGAGCTGCGGCTGCTTAAACTGGTGAATACGCTGTTGGATTTCTCGCGTCTGGAAGCGGGCCGCGTGAAGGCCAGCTATCTCTCCACCGATCTTGCAACTTACACTACGGAACTTGCCAGCGTTTTCCGGTCAGCCATGACCAAGGCCGGACTCAATTACATTGTGGAAGCCGCGCCGCTGCCGCAGCCGGTGTTTGTGGACCATGAGATGTGGGAGAAGATTGTTCTCAACCTCATCTCAAACGCGCTGAAGTCAACGTTTGACGGCGCGATCACTGTGCGGCTGCTGGATAAATCCGACCACGCTGAATTAACGATCATCGACACGGGAACCGGTATTGCGCACGAAGAGATTAGCCATCTGTTTGAACGCTTTCGCCGCATTGAGAATGCCCGCCGGCGCACCCATGAAGGCAGCGGCATTGGTCTGGCGCTGGTCCACGAATTACTCAATATGCATGGCGGCACGATTGACGTGCAAAGCCAGATGGGCCAGGGCACAACGTTTACAGTTTCAATTCCGTATGGCAATAAACATCTGCCGCACGACCGTATTCGCTCCCGAGAAGAAAATGCTATCTCAGGTTCAGCCCGTGAAGCCATGGTGCAGGAAGCTTTGAGCTGGCTGCCCGACGATCAAACGAAAGATGAGCTGGCTTCATTTACAAATCCGGCTGACCTGGAAACCATGGCTGCGCTGAGTTCTCTGCCGCCGGAAGCCGGCGCGAAGGCCAGAGTGCTTCTGGTGGATGACAATCGCGACATGCGTGAGTACGTTTACCGGCTGCTGAGTTCCCGCTTTGACGTGATCACCGCCGTAAATGGCCGCGACGCGCTGGAAAAAGTAAAACAGCAACCTCCTGACCTGGTTTTGAGTGACGTGATGATGCCGGAAATGGACGGCTTTGAACTACTGGATGCACTGCGCAAAGACCAGTCCACCGCGACCATCCCCGTGGTTCTGCTTTCAGCCCGGGCCGGTGAAGATGCGCGTATTGAAGGTATGCAGTCCGGCGCGGACGACTATCTGGTAAAGCCCTTTACGGCGCGCGAGCTGCTGGCGCGCGTGGAAACGCACATCAAGTTTGCCCGCATACGCGCTGAAGCCCAGCGAAAAGAATCGGAGGCGCTGCGCGCGGAGCAGACACGCCTC
>DASZMF010000079.1:0-5617 GCA_035552035.1 Candidatus Angelobacter sp. | reverse complement strand
ACCTTGCTGCAGAAGCGCTGAAGAATAATCCCGTGGTAAAAGTGGCAGATGCGAATGCGGCGGCAAAAGAGTTTCGCGCCAGCGCGGAGCATAAGCAGTTGTATCCGTCAGTGGACTTTGTAGGACAGTACGCCGTACTGGCGCGCTTTAACAACTATGACGAGTTCTTTCAGAAATTTCAGCGCAACAACGTGACTGCCGGCGTGGCCATCCGTTTTCCATTTTTTAATCCTATACAGCGCGCCGTGGCTGACGCGGCAAAAGCTGACGCCAACAAGTCACGCAAAGAAGCGCAGAGCGTTAAGGAACAAGTAAGCGCAGACACGCTGCGGCTGCAACGGTCAGTGCAGCAACTGGCGGCAGCGCGGGAAGTGGCGCAACTGGAACATCAGCTGGCGCAATCTGACATCGATGCCACGCATGCAAAAATTGAGAGCGGCGGCGCCAGCATAAAAGATGAAGAAAATGCGCGCGTGGTGGAACACGAGCGTTATACCGCGTATCTGAATTCCAGCTTTGAAATGGACCGCGCGCAGATTCAGCTTATGCGCCAGATTGGTGAGCTGGAAAACTGGGTCATGGGGGCGTCAAAACGGTAAGAACGGGTTTGATGTTGGCGGTGCTAGAAGTGTGTGACCATCCAGAAATCCCGTGGGTAGATTTTGTAGAGCCGCGTATCAGGACTAATGGCAGTTTGCAGATAATTCTGATAAAGCTCCAGCTGCCGGGGCGATCCGATTACCAGATAAGTACTGCCCGGCACAGGCGCAGTATGGGATGAAAAGCCAGGCAGAACGGTGGCGTAAACCTCCGGCACCCTCTTGAACAGTTCATCGGAGAGTCCGGGAGTTTTTCTTAAATCCAGAATTGCCTGAAAGAAGCGCTTCGTCATTTCCGGAGTCACACCGTCAGCAAAGTCGTCAGCCATGGCTGCGCCGCGTGACTCATAAGCGCCGGCCGGGCGCTCGTTATTAAATACGGTTGCAATAGCTGACTCCACCAATGTGGGGTCGGGTTCAGCATGCTTGACCAGATCGATCACAAACTTCAACGTTTGCGGCAGTTCCGGCACACGCTCAGCATAGTAGCGAAACACCCCTGACTGAGGGGAGGCGCTCACTCCATTGCTATAAGCAAGGCCAGCAGCGATGGTCCGGGAAAAAATACTTTGCGCGCCGCCGCCCGAATAAAGTTTTGCCGCCAGGTATCGCAGCAAAATCTCGCGGTCAGTATCAGCAAAAGTGGCGGTGGGTACGGTGTTAATGAACACGCCTTTCTGCATGGTGGGACTCACGAGCCCCACGTACACTGGATTCTGCGCGCTGGGCATGCGCCCCTGCAGCCTGGAGCTAATGAAAGGCTGTTTCGTCCTACCCGCTGGTGAAGGCTTGTCAGGGGAAAGTCCGGTGATCAGATCAGCGATGCCTTCCTTGAGTTGCTGCTGACTCGACTGCGAACCAACCATGTACATCCGCGCATTGCCGGTCTTTAATAGGCGCTGACGAACTGCGTTTAAGCGAGTCAGCGCCACTCTTGGAGTTACTTCCATGTCGTGACGAATTTCACGTATGACGTACATCCAGTCAGTAGCCAGAGAATCATCCGGCACTTCATTCAAAGTCTGGTCCAGGTCCTTGGCGGCTTCCACCGCAAGATGTTTGGCCCTGGCGGAAAGCAGAGAGAATCTGTCAAAGATAGGCTTTAAGCCGGCCGGCAAATCGCTGGCTGACTGTTCTTTTACGGATTGGCCGTTGGCGCCATCTTTTACAGAGTGGTCTTTTGCAGATTTTTCTTTGGCTGCGGGATCTGCCTCTGAAGCCTCATGCTTCTGCATGATTGCCAGTAATGCTTTCAAACCAGTGCGGTCCGCGTTGCTGCCAGCGCCGGCAAGCTCATTGAGAAATGCGGCAACTTCTGTCCGCACCTCTGGAGTGCCGCTATCCATGAACATCCAGCGCAAGCGCTGGTAGTTATGCTCATAGGTGAAGAAGGAGCCGGTCGCCAGCAAGGCCCCATTACCCTGGCTCCTGTAAGCATCGTGCACGTTTGAAACCCAGTTTTCTTCCGGCTGCTGCACTATTGTACGCAGTCCGGCCAGCGACTGATCGATCACATCGCGAATGCGCGGCAGGTTATCCGGCGTCCAATTTGGACTGAACAAGGCCAGCTTCATCCAGGCAAGAGCCTTTTGCGATTCCTCAATATTATTTCCCGCGCCGGCAATGACCAATTCATTGCGCTCGGTACGAAAGTCGACAGAAAAATTCACGCTCAGGGCAAGAATCTCCCGCCGCAGCCGTCCGCTCATCTCCTCATTGCTCACAGGATGGCCGTCAATTATCACGCCGGTATTGCGCATGAGATCCGGCAGGGCGGAGAGATAAACCAGTTCATCGTCAGGCACTTCATCCAGACGCAGAGCCAGTCCCACGGTGGCGCTGGTCATATTGTCAAAGGTTGAAGTGACCATGGGAATGCCGCTGGGCAGCGTGTCCCGATGAAAATCCAGAGTGCTGTCCAGGCTGAGCGGCGGATCATCCATGAAGTGGAAGCCGGAATGCTTCGCCGCCAGAGTATCGAGACGCGCACTCACAGCGTCATAGTCAGCCTGATATTTCCTGATGGTCTCCTGAGCGCTCGTGGTTCCATACTGTTTTTCCAGGCGAACGACTTCTGCATTGCCACGAGCCTGTGCTTCCTCAGCCTGCTGGCGCGCCAGAGCGGCACTGGGACGCGCACCCACCGCGTAAGGCATGGTGGAAGCAAGCTTCCATTGCGCGATGCGCTCACGCCATATATTTTGTTTTCCATTCAGCAGGCGCTCGATTTCCGCAAGCTCGGGCTTCAAGGTCACTGACTTTTTGAAGCCAGCCGTTTTCGATATCTGGGTAAGCTGTTCAAGCCAGCTGCTGCCTGTATCTCGAAAGCCAAAGCCCGGCGGAGAGTTCACAAACTTGGCGAGGCCTCGACGCTGTTCCATGATCCGATCGCGAATGCGGGCGTTGAATTCCATGAGTTCCGGGGAGCCGTCTTTCCAGGAGGCAATCCGGGCAATCTCAGCGGTAATCCGAGCACGCAAATCCTTGATGGTTGTTTCAGTAATGTTGGCTGGCGGGACTTCCGCCACCCAGAGAACAACCGGCTGGCCTTCGCTGGAGTGAGCGCCGCCAGATAAGGCTTGTGCGCCTATATCCACTTCCCGCGTTTTGGTATCGATCAGCTTCTTGTAAAGGTTGGTAGTGGCGTCGCCCGCCAGATTGTTCACAAAAAGATTGAGCAGCGTATATTCCCGCGGGTTGAGGTTGAGCTGTGCGGGCCAGCCAAAAGCAATGGGGCTGGGTTGTTGTTCATTCTCGCTGGGATAGGGGACTACATCCACCGTCCCCGCAGCCGCGGCCTGGGGCGCAGGCAGTTCATCCTGCGTCTTGAAATGCCGCTTAGGCGGAGCGGGCTCAAGCCGGAGCAACATGGCATCCGTTTTTGCCAGCACCGTTTCCAGTTGCATCTCCCGGGGATAGGACACAATCACCGTCATATTCGGAAGATGATAGTTTTGTTCATGGAACTGCTGGATGTGCCCAGGCTTGAGCACGCGGATTCCTTCCGGCGAGCCGCCAGCCACAAAACCTAAAGGATGATTTGGCCCATAGGTCAGCCTGCTCAACTGGCCATAAGCATTTGTATAAGGATTGGTGAAGGTACTGGTCATCTCGTTATAGACAGAACCTTTTTCCACCAGCTTGAGCTCCTTGCCGGAGCCATCCGTAGCAACGCCAAAATTGCGGACCTCACGCATGACTTCTTCCTGGGTGTAGTCAGGATGAATCAATGCATCCAGCATTTTCTCCAATGCGAGATAAAACGCGTCTGGGCCGGCCGTGGTGTTGAAGTGATAAACCGTTTGCAGGTTACCAGTAAAAGCCTGGTCGGAGACAAGAGACATCAATTCAAAATCCCCAAGACCACGGCCCTTGTTGCCTTTGGCGAGCAGCAAGTGCTCTTGCGTGTGCGGCTCACCACGGTCAGAAACTGGAAAAGTATTTACGCCAATCATGGCCTGCGGCACCGACTGTATCTCAAGAAGATCGAGAGTGAGGCCGGTTGCGCCGTGGACAAAGCGGGCGCCCATTGGCTTGTCATCGTCATTGAGATAAACCGCGACCGTTTTAAAACCGTGGACAACCTTTCCCGCAGTCAAAGAACTATAAGAAACGCCAGTCTGCCCAAACGCGAGGCACGCCGGAATCAGGACAAGAAAAAAGATTAGTCCGGATAAAGAAAATCTACTTACGATGGATAGTCTGGAGATGTTTTTCTGGGGACAGGTCTTTTGAGTATTCATAAATAGTCGGATCGCTACCTATAAGACAAGTAATGGCAAGGCGCAGCACAACTTATTGATTGGACCATAGTCCATAAAAACAGTAATCAAAGCTGCAAAATATTACTACAGTGCACCATCTTTTACCTTAACGGTCTCACCCGCCAGCGCCGAGCCGGCTTCAAGCGCTAATAAGCGCACGCGCCCGGTGGCAGCGGTACGTCCTGCGGCATCGGTCACGGTGGCTTCCCAGACCTGCGTGCGGCGTCCACGCATGAGCGGACGAGCGGTGACACGCAGCTTCCCTTCCCTCACCGCGTTTAGAAACGACGTATTGTTTTCCAGGCCAACCACGGATTGTCCGCGAGGCAAGGCAGCCAGCGCCGCGCCGGTGGAAGCAACAGTTTCAATCAGCCCGGCATGCACGCCGCCGTGAACGATGCCGTAAGGCTGATGATGCTGTGGACCAATTTCCAGTTCTGCGATCACTTCGTCCGCGGTGGCGAGGACGAACTGAATTCCCATGGCCATGTTCCAGCCGCTGCTATTGGCGTTAAGCGCGGCGGCAAAATTGCCGTCAGGCGAGGGGGAAAGTGCGGGATTGCTCATGGCACATTCTAAACAGAGAAAATCAAAACCTTACCACGGATGAACACGGATAACACAGGTAAAGAACCAGGCTGGAGCAAATCTCACCGCGGAGACGCGGAGAAAAATCAAAAGGAAGGAAAGCTGCTGCGGAACTTCGTAGCACCGCAGCTAAAGAGATCGTCGAACAGAACCTTGCTGAATTTATCTTTGCCGTTTATTTTGCTGCGGTAGCGGCGGGCTTTTTGGCTTTTGCAGCGGGCTTGGCTGGAGACTTGGCTGCTACCGGGGCCACTGTGGCCCGGAGAAGGCGGTTTCTTTCCCGTTTCTTGGCCGTGGCGCGATTGCGCGTGTTCTCACGTGCGTTGAGTTTTGGCATAGTGGTGCTCCTTGGTTTCGGTCTTCAGCACCTGACTTGAATGTCCCCAGAGGATCGGGTGTCTAAAGAATCTTGTGTGTCTGTTTCATCCTACGCTGTTCCGGTTGTGCCAGGGCGGGAATTCGCTGCGGGCTCTTGTCTGTTTGAATAACTCACTAATGTTACGAAAAAGAAATGTGCACTCCCCCGGCTTTTGCGATCCAGCCAACCGAACTTCTGAAAATCCCATGCTCAGTTCAGGCCGAAAAGAAGCTCAACCGCCTAATGCGGCATTCGACCATTGACCTACCGCTTGTAACCGCTTGGATTCATTTGGGCTTAGCCACCGG
>DASZMF010000078.1:0-2754 GCA_035552035.1 Candidatus Angelobacter sp. | reverse complement strand
CCAGCAGAGTTCGGCGAGAAGGCCAGCGTGGTCATCAACGTTACAACCCGCTCCGGGCTGGGCGAGAAAATTCCACACGGCGATTTCACGGCGACCTACGGAAGTTTTGGCACGTCCAATGCCGGATTCAACCTGGCTTATGGCGGTGACAAGTGGGGCAACTTTATTTCCATTAACGGCCTGAATAGCGGACGCTTTCTTGATCCGCCGGAAACAGTTGCCATCCACGACAAAGGCAACGAACAAAATATTTTTGACCGCATGGACTTCCAGCTTTCGCAGGCCAACTCCATTCACTTGAATTTGGGATTCACGCGTTCATGGTTCCAGACGCCGAATACCTTTGACGCACAAAGCGCTACGGCGTGGTCTGGCGCAGTGGTAGATAACGGCGGCCTTGGACCTGACGGTCTGCCGGTGGGCGCTTCTGATCAGCGTTCGCAGATCAGGACTTTCAACATTGCGCCTTCGTGGACTTACTTGATCAATGCCAACACGGTCTTTACGTTGGGCGCGTTCCTGCGGCATGACCAGTTCAATTACTATCCCAGTGATAACCCATTTGCCGATCTTGCGCCGGGCCTCCAGCAGGAGACGCTCACGCAAGTCCGCAGGCTTACCAACGCCGGCATTCGCTCAGATGTTTCCTACTCCAAGGGCATACACAACATCAAAGTAGGCGCAACCTATCAGCAGACTTTTCTGGAGGAGCGCGACCAGTTTGGCATAGTTGATCCCACGCTGAATGCGGTTTGCCTGAATGCTGATGGCAGCGCGAATACTGATCCCGCCATCACCAGCAGCGGGCAGTGCGGCGGCGCGCAGAACCCCGGCGGTGCGACTAATCCGGGCTTCAATAATGTGCTGCTGCCTTTTGATCTCACACGCGGCGGCGGACTGTTTGGCTTTAACGGCCATGCGGACATCAAGCAGCTTGCGCTCTACGCGCAGGATGCCATCACCGTGGGCAACTGGACTATGAACCTGGGCCTGCGCGGCGATATATACAACGGCCTCAGCTCACACTCTGAAGCGGAGCCTCGCCTCGGCCTCGCCTACAACTTTAAAAAGACCAACACGGTTTTCCGCGTGTCGTATGCGCGGATTGTGGAAACACCATTCAATGAGAACCTGATTCTCTCCAGCACTGGCTGCGCGAACCCGGTGCTGAATCCGCTGCTGGTGTGCTCGTCTAATGTAGCCACGCCGTTTAGTCCGGGCTGGCGTAATGAATTCCATGCCGGACTGCAACAGGCATTCGGAAAGTACCTGGTCTTCTCGGGTGAATATATCTGGAAGTACACACACAACGCCTATGACTTTGGAGTCTTTGGCAGCACGCCGCTTACGTTTCCCATTGAGTGGCATAACTCGAAAATCCCGGGAGTCGCAGGGCGCGTGAGCGTGCCGGACTTCCACGGTTTTACCGCGCTGTTTGTTTTCTCCAGCGTGGCGTCGCGATTCTTTACTCCGCAGATTGGTGGCGCGGGCGCTGCGCCGGATGCGATCGGCGCATTCCGCATTGATCACGATGAAAGGTTCAACGAGACCACGCACCTGCAATATCAGATGGGCAAGCGCGGGCCGTGGATGGGCTTTAACTGGCGTTATGACAGCGGACTGGTCGCCGGCGCGGTTCCATTCGCAACCGACGGCACTGCGCCTGTTGATCTCACGGGCCTCACGGCTGACCAGCAGATTCAGGCCGGGCTCTTCTGCGGCACTACGGTTCCTACACTCACTGCTCCGCTGACGAGTTGCGCGCCGTCACTGTTTGGGTCCACGCGGGTTACCATTCCCACTCCGGGGACTGAGAACGATGATCACAATCCGCCGCGGATCGCTCCGCGCAATCTGTTTGATCTGGCTGTGGGACATGACAACTTGTTCCATGGTGATCGCTATAAATGGAGCTTACAACTGAGCGCGATTAACATCACGAACAAGACCGCGCTTTATAACTTCCTGTCAACGTTTAGTGGAACGCACTTTGTTACGCCGCGTTCTTACTCGACGCAGTTGGGTTTCCACTTCTAACTGCAGAGACTTACCACGGATGAACACGGATTCAAAAGATAAACACGGATCAAAAATATTTCTGTTTAAGTTTTTTATCTGTGTGAATCAGATTTTATCCGTGCCATCCGTGGTGAGGGTTTCGGCTACAATTTTCTTGTGATCACTGGAGCGAGTTCAGAGGTAATGCAGGCTTTTGCGGCGCTGGTGCGCGCTGAAATTGAAGACGAACGGATTGACCTGCTGCGGGCAGCGCTTACGTTTGCCCGCATTGAAGAGCCTGCGCTTGACGTGGAGCATTATGTGCGCCGCGTGGACGCGCTGGCCAAACGCGTGGCGGCCAAGATACACGACGCGGATGATCCCGCGCAGATGATTGCCGCGCTCAATCAGGTTATATTTCAGGAAGAGGTCTTCCGCGGCAACACTGTGGACTATTACAGTCCGCGCAATTCGTTTCTGCAAAATGTGCTGGACCGCCAGTTGGGCATTCCTATCTCACTGGCGCTGGTCTATATGGAAGTGGCGCGGCGGGTGGAGTTTCCGCTATTCGGCGTGGGCATGCCCGGACACTTTCTGCTCAAGCATTATGACGTGGACGGACGCTCCACGCTGATTGATGTTTTTGAGCGTGGATCGATCGTGACGGAAGAAGATTGCCGGCAGAAGCTGAACAGCATTTATGCCGGACAGCTGTCGCTGCAGCCGGAATTTCTTTTGCCTGTGACGCGGCGGCAG
>DASZMF010000077.1:0-1749 GCA_035552035.1 Candidatus Angelobacter sp. | reverse complement strand
CACGCCGTACTCTTTTGCCACACGCTTTGAATCACAGCCCGGCACCAATCCTGAAGAACTGATTGCCGCGGCGCATGCCGGATGCTTCAGCATGGCGCTCTCAGCCCAGCTCGGCAATGCCGGAATGACGGCCGAATCCATTGACACCACGGCCACCGTCACCCTGGAAAAGCTTGACTCAGGCTTTGCCATCACCTCATCCCACCTGCAGGTGAAAGTAAAAATTCCCGGCGCAGACAAAGCCAAGTTTGAAGAAGCCGCCAAAAATGCCAAGGAAGGCTGCCCCATCTCGAAGCTTCTCAACGCAAAAATCACCATGGACGCGACGCTGGAAAATTAGTTCCCTGCACAAACGGAAGCTGGCGCTGGCGGCTAACAAACGCGCTGGCTTCCCGTCTAAAACTCCGGTCACCCCTGAAATCTTTTGTTCAACCATTGATTGAAATCACCGCCGTGGAGGCTACCACCATGCGCCGATATCTCGCGCTCGCAACCGTACTCTTTGCCACTCTCTTTACCGCAAACCGCAGCAACGCGCAGTCATTTGTCCTGGACCTTCCGCGCGACAGCCAGCACGCCAAGATCATGCAGCGCGTTGGCATCACTGACATCACCATCAACTATCACCGGCCTCTCGTTAAAGGCAGAAAAGTCTGGGGCGGCCTGGTTCCATATGGAGAAGTCTGGCGCGCCGGCGCTAATGAAAACACCACCATCGAATTCACAGATCCCGTAACCGTTGAAGGCAAGCCGCTGGCCAAGGGCATTTACGGCCTGCACATGCTTCCCACGGAAAATGACTGGACCATTATTTTCTCCAAGGCCGCCACCGCCTGGGGCAGCTTTACTTACAACCAGTCAGAAGACGCACTCCGCGTCACCGTGAAACCGCACGCCGCGGACATGAAAGAAGCGCTGGCTTATGAAGTGGATGACGTAACGCCCACCTCAGCCACCATCACCATGCGCTGGGAAAAAATCGCAGTGCCGTTCAAAGTCGATGTAAACACCAATGAGATCGTCGCCCAGAACCTGCACGCCCAGCTTCGTGGACTCGGCCAGTACACCTGGGAAGGCTGGGACGACGCCGCCACCTATTTCCTCACCAACAAATACAACCTGGAAGAAGCGCTGAAAGATGAAGACCGCTCCATTGCCGTGGAAGAGCGCTTTGACAATCTCATCACCAAATCACGCATTCTTGAAGCCATGAACCGCAAAGACGACGCCACCGTAGCGCGCAACAAGGCCTTGGAAATGGGCAGCATCATCCAGCTCCATTCCTACGGACGCCAGCTCCAGCAGCAGGGCAAACAGGAAGAAGCCTTTGCCATCTTCCGCACCAACATCCAGAAGAGCCCAACCAATTGGCTGGTCCGCACAGAAACCGCGCGGATAGCCGTTGCCAAGGGCGACTATGACGGCGCAGTAAAAGAAATGAAGCTGGCCCAGGCTTCCGCTCCAGATCAGAACAAAGCCACCATTGAAACACTGCTAAAGCGCCTGGAAGCGAAGCAGGACATCAACAAATAGTTTGACCGCAAGCCGCGGAGTGTATCAGATCCAGCCATGGCTCTACTCTTGGAGTGGCCGCTACTAAGCGGCGCTCAAGGAGAAAAAGACATGGCTGGATTTCGCGTTTTACCAATTGACCCTGCGCTCACTGAAGCCGTTCGCAATACGCTCAAATCACCTCAATATGGACATCCTGCGCATGTGGAGCGTGCCACCGGTTACGGCCCATGCCGT
>DASZMF010000076.1:0-2188 GCA_035552035.1 Candidatus Angelobacter sp. | reverse complement strand
TTGCTCAGCTGGGTGCAAGCGTCTGCATCAACCGTTGCCGGCTATTATTTTGGACACTACCCTGTCCCGCATCTCACGCTGCGTATACGCGCCATTGACGGATCCGGCGTGCGCCACGGCGTCACGTACGCCAAAGATGGTGGACTGATCATGATTAGCGTTGGCCGCGATACGGAACTTGCGGAAACCAAAGAAGACTGGGTCCTGGTGCATGAGATGATCCATCTCGCATTTCCTTCCATGCCAGACGAGCAGCATTGGATTGAAGAAGGCATCTCTACTTACGTTGAGCCTGTGGCGCGGGCGCGCGCGGGCCGAATGCCAATCGAGGAAGTATGGCGATTAGATGTACGCGACATGCCCAAAGGCGAGCCGCAGTCGGGCGACAAGGGACTGGATAACACGCATACCTGGGGCAGGACCTACTGGGGCGGCGGATTGTTCTGCCTGGTGGCTGATGTCCGCATTCGCGAGCGCACAAAGAACCGCATGGGGCTTGAAGACGCGCTGTATGGAATTGTGAAAGGTGGCGGCTCAATCAACGATGACTGGGAGATTGAAAAAGCGCTGGCCATGGCCGACAAAGCAACAGGAACCACAGTGTTGCGCGATCTTTACCATGAAATGCGCGATAAGCCTGCCTCCGTGGACCTTGACCAGCTCTGGCAAAAACTTGGCATCGCGATGAAAGATGGTACTGTCATTTTCAATGACAAAGCGCCTGAAGCGAATATTCGCAAGGCCATCACCACGGCGCGGTCTGCTGAAGTTGCAGTCCAGCGCTAGAGCAAATTCACAGCGCAAAAAAAATCGAGGCACCCACAAGAGTGCCTCGACACACAAGGAGACAGCTTGAGAAAAATTCGTATCCTTAAACCCTATAAGCAAATGCGCGTCAGCTTCGCTTAGTAATGAAATCTGTAACGTATCTGCGCTGAAACCATCAGCGGCTCGCCGAAATGTGATCCGCCAAAGGTGTTGCTGAAATCTACAAAGTAATGTTTGTTGGCCAGGTTTGTGCCCGTCAATTTAACGGACCAGTTCTCGCCAAAAGATTTTCCCATGGAGAGATCCACTGTTTGATAACCCGGCAAGTGATCAGGGCCATCACCATTAAGGAAGCCTGACCCGTAAGAGAACGTGCCGGAAACCCAGCTGCCATGCGGCAGCGTGTAACTGGCACCCGTGCTCAGTGTGTTGCGCTGGTCGTGATCAAGGAAGAAGAAACCTGCATCGGGCGGTGTGAAATCTGTGAGTCCGCCGGTAACAGCGCCGGAGCCTTCTGCCGACTGGTGCGAGTACACCATATGCACATCCAGCTTCTTGAAGAGCCGCGGAGCGCGCAATGTAACTTCAGTGCCGGTGATGCGAGCGCCTTCAATCGTCAGCGGGAAAAAGAGATTGGAGTTGCCGATGGAATCATGGTCGAAAAAGTTATGCGCGCCAGTGCGGAAGTTATCCAATTCAACAGCCCATCCGCGAATTGGGATGGTGATGCCGATCTCGCGCTGTTCATCACGTTCACCGCGCAACGGCAAGAATCCCAGTGATTGGCTGCTGAGCAGCGTTTGCAGACCATTGCCTGCTGTATCCAGTGGAGGCGCTTGATAGAAGCGGCCATAAGAGCCGCGAATGACCCATTTAAGATGCGGGATCTGGATGGCTGCGCCGATGCGCGGACTGCCTGCAGTTTCCGTAATGAGCCCGGCGAATCGCGTGAAGCGAACTCCCGCGTTGATGGTGAGCCACGAAGCCGCTTTGTACTGGTCTTCAACAAAGATCGCTTCCAGATCACCACTTGCTCTTTGCCGCGTGAGCGGAATGCTCACCGGAACTGCAACTGCCGTCGGATCGTCAGGATCAGCGCCGTTGCCTTCAACGCCAATCAAAGTATTGTCATGCTGGCTAAAACCGTAAAATCCGATTTTTGCATTGTGGCGTCCGCGCACAACTCCGAGTGATGCCTGTCCGCCGATATAGAACGACGCGCGATTGTCTGTAGTGACCAAGCGGTCTGCGTCATCTCCCACGCCTTCAAAGGCGGCGCGATTGAAATGGTAAGAAGGTGACAGAGTAAACACAACGCCCGGGCCAGCCGTGTGTATCCAGGACAAGCTGCCAAAAGAATCCTGTTCGCGTTCACGATCGCGAATGCCCAGGGCTTCGTCGTCTACTGTGTTCGGAACTT
>DASZMF010000075.1:0-1503 GCA_035552035.1 Candidatus Angelobacter sp. | reverse complement strand
TCAAGATAATGACGGCCCTATTACAGGAGTGCAGCCTGGGCAAGGAAAACGCCTACAGGTGTGCGGTGGGCGAGGGCAGGCTGCTGGAGGGCGTGGCGCTCAATTGTAACATCTTTGAGCCGCCGGAGAAGACGGAAAGGCTGTTCAAACTGGTTTCAACTTTCAAAAATGAGATGGCGGAAACAGTCAACCGCGAGGACAATATTTCGGCGGTGGCGATAGAGCGGTATATCAAAGCCTTACGGCAGACCGAGGATATTAACGCCGTGTTCGGCCGAAAACTGGCCGCGCTTCCGCCTTACGGCGGTGATCGGACAAAGATATTGATTTCTCTGCCCGACAAAAGAACGGCACAGGAATTCGTAAGCCTGGTGGCGAGCGAATCTCCCGCTATCGGCATGTATGCCTCTGCTCCACAGCATAACAACCGGGTATTCCTGGATACGGCAAAGGCCAGCCGGGAGGAGGTATGTGATTTCTTTAGGGCGAATAAAACGGTGCTCAATGTCCTGATGGAAAGCCAAAGGGGAATAGCATGAATTTTATTGAGGGCGTTCATGGTGTTTTACAATCAAAAGCGCTTTAAGGAAATTGCGGAGCGGCTTGGCTCCCTGCTGGATACGAAGGTTTCCTATCCCGCCGGCTTTAATGAAGCTGATGAGAGGAGCGGCGAATACAGCTTCATTATCACCTGCAACTTGCCGGGGGCGGCTGCGGAGTGTTGTAACAAGATGAAGTCCATACTGGCCGACTGCGGCTTGGATCCGGCCTATGCCAATAGTTGCTTGGGTGCAGAGTCTCTGCACGGCGTTATGAAAGGGGTAAAGCTGAACAGCAGGATTTTTGAGGATCCGGTGCAGGAAGCGGATTTTTTCACATCCGTTGCGCAGCACCGCGATGAAATCGTCGCCATGCTTAGCGCAACAGATGTGCAGGCTGATAACCAATTGCTGAAAAAATTGTCTGCTAGGGAAGAAAGCCGGCAACATGCCCAGGCAACATTAAAGCAGCGGATGGACGTCATGAATTTATCCAGGAAAATAAATGAAATATTAAAAAGTGACGTGGCAAAGGAAGGGGGAACCGGTAATTTCACACAGATAGAGATTGCCGCTTCCAGCCATCATGCGGCAGAAGGCTTTGCCCTGCTGGTTACCGAAGGGCTGGGAGTGCGTCCCGTGATTGCGCACACCGTACCGGGAAAAATTGCGGTGGTTCTCGACCCTGCCGCAATCGATCACGATGTTCTGCTCAGCTTCTTTAAACTGAACAAGCAGGTTATTAATACATATCTCAATCGGCGCGAGCCAGATCCTCGCGGCTTCAGCTAAAAATATCCCTTACCGGTTGATGCGGCGAAGCGGGCGTGCTAAAGAGCTGCATTGTCGGATTTTTGCTTACGTTAATACTGCCGGCGAGCGGAGGAATATGCAGGAAATCTTATCGCTGTACGTCGTTCCCGCCCTGCTGATTGCGGGCAAGATTGTGCTGTTGCTGGCGCCG
>DASZMF010000074.1:0-7311 GCA_035552035.1 Candidatus Angelobacter sp. | reverse complement strand
CTGCGCGCAGAGTATTGGAAAACGAGAGATATTCATTTGTTAAGCGAACTGCGCGGGATCATGGATGAAAAACTGAAGCAAACTATTGCGCTCCTCGCTTCACTCTACGTCGCAAAAGCTGTGTACATACACGGCCTTGCTGGGGATATCGCGGCAGCAACTTTTGGTCAGCAGTCAATGATTGCCACCGATATCATCAAATCGCTGGGCGAAGCCTTTGCTGTTTGCCAACATGAAGCCATGAGCAAGTTTTCTTACGTTCAACGATGAAAACCTTTCAAACCCATTCCGCCGAAGAAACCACGGAACTCGGCCGCCAGATTGCCGCGGAGTTAAAGCCTGGCAGTATTGTGCTCCTGCGTGGCGATCTGGGAGCAGGAAAGACCACCATGGTCAAAGGCATTGCCGAAGGCTTTCAGGCCGCCAGGGCGGATGATGTCACCAGCCCGACGTTTACTCTCATCCACGAATATCGTGGTCCAGTGGTTGCGCTCTTTCACATCGATCTTTACCGCATCGACACACAGCGCGAACTCGACACGCTCGCCCTTGACGATCTAATGACTCCGCAAAGCATCCTGCTGATTGAGTGGGGAGAAAAGTTTGAACGCTTTGCCAAAGAGAGAGATGTGGAGATTGCAATTGAGCATGGAGGCGGAGATGAGCGTACCATTCGCCTCGAAATTTCAAAACCTTTGAAACACAGAGGAACAGAGTAAACGGAGGTAAGAGAATTTGAAAATAGGATTAAAGTTCGGCTGCTAATAGCCAAGCTGACCGGGAAGATTTCAACCTGAATTTTTGATTACCTTTCCTCCGCTTACTCTGTTCCTCTGTGTTTCAAAGATTTTAGATTTTCGTATCAGAGTGCGTCAAGATCGAGGCGGCGTTTTCCTCACCGTCATCACCACCAGCCACAGCCCGTTCAGAGCAAACAACAATCCCGCCACCAGCAAATATTTAGCTGCGGCCACGTGCCGTGACACGCACCACAACACGCCGGCCACAATCAGCAGGTCGATAAAAATATAGATAGTAAAAATCCTGCCGCGAGACACGAGACCTCAAAATCCCATAATGTTGTAGCCGCAATCCACGTAGATGGTCTCGCCAGTAATTCCGCTGCCCAGGTCAGAAGCCAGGAACAGCGCGGTATCGCCCACCTCTTTTGGTTCCACGTTACGTTTCAACGGCGCATGCTCAGCGTGGTTTTTCATCATCGTAGTGAAATCGCCCACGCCGCGCGCAGCCAGGGTTTTGATCGGTCCGGCTGAAATGGCGTTCACACGGATCTTCTGTCCGCCTACGCTATTGGCCAGGTAACGCACGGTGGCTTCCAGCGCGGCTTTGGCCACGCCCATCACGTTATAGCCGGGGACAACTTTTTCCGCGCCAAAATAACTCATGGTGGTTACGCTGCCGCCATTGGTCATCAGCGGCGCGGCGGCGCGGGTAACGGCTATCAGCGAATAGACGCTTACATCATGGGCAATGCGGAAGCCCTCGCGCGAGGTATTCAGGAAATCGCCTTTCAACTCTTCCGCTGGCGCGTAAGCCACGGAATGCACCACGGCATCCAGGTGGCCAAAGTGCTGTTTGAGCTGCGCATAGAAAGAGTCAATCTCGGAGTCGCTGGAGACATCGCACTGAAAGGCCTCTGCCCCGGGCAGTGACTTGATCAGGTCATGCGCTTCGGCCTTCATCCGTTCGTTTTGATACGTAATGGCGAGCTTGGCTCCGGCCTCATTCAAGCGCTGGGCTATGGCCCAGGCGATGCTGCGTTTATTGGCCACGCCAAAGATCACCGCGTTCTTTCCCTGCATGCTCAGCATTCGTTAGCCCTCAAGCTCGCGTGAAACCGCTCAGCATAACAGGAACCGCGAAAGAAAGGGAGTATACCTTGGTATTGGTTTACAAAAATATACGATTTTGCATCACGCTTGAGTCTTTAAAAAATAAGGGTATGGACAATTCACGTACACGGTTTTAGCATCAAAGGTTGGTTGAACAATTTTTGCGTCAGTGAGCAATTGTTCGGCAACATAAATTTGCACGTGATTCGCCTGGCAGGAGGCCACCTCTATGGGCTTATCGAGACGTGAATTCTTTAAAGTCGGAACCGGAACAGCGGCTGCGCTGCTTCTTGGTTTTGACGCCCGCCCCGTTCTGGCACAAGCCAAGGAACTTAAAATCGCCCGGACCACTGAGACGCGCTCCACGTGCCCGTATTGCTCGGTGAGTTGCGGCGTCATTATTCACACGCTGGGCGATAAAGCCAAGAACGTGACCGCGCAGGTGGTCCACGTTGAGGGCGATCCTGACCATCCGATCAATCGCGGCACATTGTGCCCCAAGGGCGCGTCGCTCTATCAGGACATCCTGAATGATCGTCGTCTGCTCTATCCGCAAAAGCGTGAAGCTGGCGGCACTGAGTGGAAACGGATTTCATGGGACCAGGCGTACACGGAAATCGCGCGCCATATAAAGAAGACGCGCGACGAAACTTTTGTCGAGACTGACGCCAGCGGCAAGACTGTGAATCGTTTTGAAGGGATGGCCTTCAACGGCGGCTGCACTGACACCAACGAATTTAATTATCTCGTGGTAAAGACCATGCGCAGCCTGGGGGTCTGCTACCTGGAAAACCAGGCCCGAGTTTGACACGGCCCCACGGTCTCAAGTTTGGGACCAACGTTTGGACGCGGCGCCATGACCAATGGCTGGGTCGATATTAAAAATACCGACATGATGCTGATCATGGGTGGAAACCCGGCAGAGGCGCATCCTTGTGGTTTTAAGTGGGTAGTAGAAGCACGGCGGCAGCGCAACGCCAAGCTGATCGTCGTCGATCCGCGCTTTCAGCGCACAGCCTCGCAGGCAGACATGTTCTGCCAGATTCGCGCCGGCTCTGATATTGCTTTCCTCGGTGGCCTGATCAATTACGCCATTCAGAACAATCGTTACGCTAAGGAATACATCGTCAACTACACCAACGCAGCGTTGATCGTGAAGAAGGATTTCAAGCTGGCGGATGACGGCGTGTTTTCCGGCTTTGACGCAGCCGCAATGAAATATGACGTCTCTTCCTGGAATTACGAGGAAGGCAATAACATGACAGGCACTGCGGCAGCCGCCATCGCCGCCGGTGACGGTCCAGCAACCACGCAGACAGCCGCCAAAGCAGCTCCTGGTGCTGCGAATGCGATCGCTACGGGCCAGGGCCATGGCGGCGGTGGGCCAGCAGGGGCCAAGGGTGGGCAGGGTGCGCCCTCATTGCCGGCGACCACAGCTTACGATCTTTCCTTGGAACATCCGCGCTGCATCTTCCAGTTGATGAAGAAGCACTACTCCCGCTATACGCCGGATGTAGTCTCCAGCATCACGGGCATTCCTGCGGACCAGTGCACCAAGGCCTGGGACCTCTTTACCTCCATTCGCAAGGATGGAGACATGAAAAAAGTTGGCACCATTATTTATGCGGTAGGCTGGACGCAACACAGCTTCGGTACACAGATTATCCGCACCGCAGCGATGACGCAGCTGCTCCTGGGTAACGTAGGACGCGCCGGCGGCGGGGTGAACGCTCTGCGCGGTCACTCCAACATTCAGGGCGCAACAGATATGGCAGGCATATTCGATATCCTGCCTGGCTACCTGAAAATGCCCACGCCGGCAGATACTAATTTTGCTACCTATGTGAAGCGCATTACGCCCACCGCGTCCAAGCCAAAAGAGTGGGATTCATTCAACTATTACTCCAACACTTCCAAGTTCGCGGTCTCATTCTTGAAAGCCATGTACGGCCCTGCGGCGACCAAGGAGAATGACTGGGCCTTCCATTATCTGCCCAAGATTGACCGCAAATATTCATGGGTGGAGCAGTGGGACAATATTTACAGAGGCAACGTCAAGGGACTGATGACTTTTGGCATGAACGGCGTCGCCATTGGTCCCAACTCGCAGAAGAACATTGACGCGCTCAAGAAAGCCGACTGGCTGGTGGTGGGAGAAATCTATCCCGATGAAACCAGCAGCTTCTGGGAATCGCCCGGCATCACTGAAGATGAAAAGAAGAAGATCAACACAGAAGTGTATCGCCTGCCCTGCGCCGGCTTTGCTGAAAAAGATGGCACGTTTGTAAACTCAGCGCGCTGGTTGCAGTGGAAGTGGGCGGCCATAGCGCCTCCGGGCGAAGCCAAGCTGGATCAGGAAATTATCGCCCGCATTTTCCTGGGCGTGCGCGAGCTGTACAAGAAGGAAGGCGGCAAGTTTCCAGATGCCATCCTGAATACGGCCTGGGCTTATACCGATCCTAACAATCCGTCGCTGAGTGAGGTCGCCAAAGAGATCAACGGCAAAGCGCTGGCTGACCTGCATGACGACAAGCAGACGCCCACCGATATCAAGTCTGGCCAGCAGCTTCCTGGTTTTGCCTGGCTCAAAGATGACGGCACAACCTCCAGCGGCAACTGGCTCTATTGCGGCTCCTGGACAGAAGCTGGCGCTCTAATGCAGCGCCGCAATCCTGACGATCCATCCGGTCAGGGCATTCATCCCAACTGGGCATGGTCATGGCCCATGAATCGCCGTGTGCTTTATAACCGCGCTTCCTGTGACCTTTCCGGCAAGCCCTGGGATCCAACCCGCAAACAAGTCTGGTGGAATGAAGCCACCGGGAAATGGGCAGGCAATGATGTGCCCGATTTCAAAGCGGACTCCAATCCCAAAGATCACATGGGCCCCTTCATCATGAATCCTGAAGGCCTTGGCCGTTTATTTGTGCCGCTGTCTGGAATGGCCGATGGTCCATTTTCAGAACACTATGAGCCAATTGAAAGTCCGCTGGTGAATCCGCTTCATCCGCAGCAATCCAATAATCCAGTGGTCAAGAAATACACCACTGACAAAGACAAATACGGCACGCCGGAGCAGGGCTACAGCATCATCTGCACCACGTATCGACTCACGGAGCACTACCACTACTGGACCAAGAACAATCCCATGAACATGCAGCTTGTTCCGGAGCCATTCGTGGAAATCCCCAAAGAACTGGCAGACAAGCTGAACATCAAGGGCGGAGACAAGCTCAAGATCAGTAGTATTCGCAGCTCGTATTACGCCAAGGCCATGGTCACCGGACGCATCAAGGGAATGCAGCTGGCGGGCAAGAGCGAGAAGACCTACCAGATTGGCATACCGATTCACTGGGGCTATCGTGGGATTAATGACGGACGTCCGGACAACGAACGCACGCTCGTCAATAATCTTTCGCCCACAGTGATTGACCCGAACGCTTACACGCCAGAGTTCAAGGGCTTCCTGGTAAAAATCGAGAAGGTCTAAGGAGATACGCCATGAGCAATGGACCATTAGAAATAAAAGCGATCTCCGGCCATCGCGGCGGCACGCCAGGTGGCGGGCAATATACCTTGCCTGACGGCAAAGTTGAGCACACCGGCGTTGCCCATGACTATGACGTTTGCAAACTGGTGGACGTGACCACGTGCATCGGCTGCAAGGCCTGTGAAGTGGCCTGCGTGGAGTGGAACGGCTATGAGTTCCGCGAAACCACCTTTGACAACACCTACCAGACCATGCCGGAAACAGCATGGAATTTCTGGAACCTGATCAAGTTCAAGGAAGTTGAAAATAATGACGGCGGCATGCAGTGGCTCATGCGCAAAGACCAGTGCATGCACTGCGAAGAGCCTGGCTGCCTGATCGCCTGCCCGGCTGATGGCGCAATCGTGCAGTATGCCAACGGCATCGTTGATTTCAATCAGGCTAACTGCATCGGCTGCCAGTATTGTGTGACTGGCTGTCCCTTCAATATTCCCAAGTTCAATACAGAAACCAAAAAAGTTTATAAATGCACTCTGTGTTCTGACCGCGTTGGCGCTGGCCTTGAGCCTGCTTGCATCAAGTCATGTCCCACGGGCTGCCTCCACTTTGGCAGCAAAGATGACATGCTGGAACTGGCCAACACCCGCGTGGAGCAGCTCAAAACCCACAGTTCGCATACCAATGCCGGTATCTATGATCCACAGGGCGTAAAGGGCACGCACGTTATTTACGTGCTGCACGATATAGACAAGCCAACGGATTACGCGCTGCCTGCAGATCCGGCTGTCCCGTTATTTGTGAAACTGTGGAAGGGCCCGCTCAAGTGGCTGGGCGGCATCGGCATGATCGCTGGCGTGTTCGGCGTCTTTATGCACTACATAAGATTCGGCCCGAAAGAAGTGGATGAAGTCGAGGAGGTGAAGCAATGAGCGGAGGAACCATTGCACGTCCCACCGCGACGGTTGTGCGTGAAGAGCAACTCGTTCGCTATACCTTCATCGAGCGGGCTTATCACTGGATCAATGCCATCGCCTACACCTATCTTCTCTTGACCGGCCTGGCGCTGTTTACACCGCTCTGCTATTGGCTCGCTTATGTTCTCGGCGGCCCTGGCACCATTCGCTATTGCCATCCCTGGGTCGGGTTGGTGTATTTCGTTACGATCCTGTGGATGCACAACAAGTGGAAGCGCGACATGCAGGCCATTCCTGAGGATAAAGAGTGGAATAAAAACATAGAGCATTACGTCAAGAATGAAGATGATAAGATGCCGCCGCAGGGCCGCTTCAACGCCGGACAGAAACAGTTCTGGTGGGTCATGCTTTTCGGCACTTTCGTTTTGCTCGTCACCGGCTTGTTCATGTGGTTCCCGGAAAAAATGCCGCGTGAAGAGCATTGGATTATGCCCGTAATGGTCTTTCTCCATTCCGTGACTGCACTGGTCACGATTGCAGCATTTATCATCCACGTTTACATGAGTATCTGGATGACGCCGGGCAGCGTGAAAGCCATGGTGGAAGGCACGGTTTCTCCGGCCTGGGCCAAAACACATCATCGCCTCTGGTTCCAGAAAATTACCGGTCGTAAGGGCTAGCGCTGAATGCCTGGATTTTCATGGGACCGTCGCATTGCGCGGGCGGGTGAGCTTTCTAAAACGCATGCAGCAGTTTCTGAACTGCTTGGTTTTTATCAGGGGCTTGTTCGCTTTCAGAAAGACGTGTATCAATCCGTCTCTGCTGTCAGCGACCATAACGTGATCATGCTGGTGCAGTTTTTTCCCGCGCTTATCGCGCTGGTGAAAGAATCTGGCTCGCCCTCACTCAAAGAAGCTGCAAGCCATCTGGAAGACGCTTCAGAACAGGACCGCAAGGACCTGCTGATGGCCTTCTGGCAGCATGAAGTGGAGAGCCATCAGGTCCCAGCCGAATACGAATTCTTTGCCAACGCCCTGCTGCAGCCTTTTGCGGA
>DASZMF010000073.1:0-1883 GCA_035552035.1 Candidatus Angelobacter sp. | reverse complement strand
GAAGATGGCACAGGGGAAGCACGCTCACAAACTGAACGCCGCTGAACTGATCCGGCAGGGCTTTTAAGGCCAGAGAAAAACAGTTCAAACAAAAAAAGATCAGCACGTCTGGTTTGACTGTGCTGATCTATGGTGAAACGCAAAGAGGGGTCGATGCGCTTCGAAACTTGTTGCCGGAACTCGTCCGGTGCTTAGGCGTTTCCTGTTGCTGCCAGAAACACGTAAATGATCGCGATTCCTACGGCCGCCCAGATGCGGAAATTTTTGTAATGCTGCTTTTGGCTCATCTCTCTTTTACTCCTTCGCCTTTAAAATTGCCCTTGAGGAGGACCGCAATCCCTGCATTCGATGCTGAAGATTGTGGAAAGGCGGAAGCTGATTGGTAACACTTGAGAGCTGCACCCACAAGCGCCGGAAAATCAACTGCCAAAGAGATAATGCGCTGAGCCCTGCCGGAAAGAAATTAAAGGCGAATTAAAAACTTTAATTCCTTCCGGCAAACAATGGCGAATATTTAACGAACACTTGGCTTCTGGCATTCTGTGGCTCTGCTGCTTTGATGCGCTTATTGAGGGACTTCGGTGGGCTGGATTATCGAACGATGAGCTTAGCCAGCCCTGTAGCCGGCAGGTCTGCAACCATGAATTTCTGCGGCTGGGCCAGCCCTTGTGTAAGCGCTTCGGCCGCCAGATAGCCGCTGCGGACCGCGCCTTCCATGGTGGCGGGCCAGCCGGTTGCAGTCCAATCGCCGGCAAGAAAAATATGAGGCCACGGTGTCTTCGCCGCCGGACGAAACTTATTCAGCCCGGGAAGAACGGAGTATGTCGCGTAAATTTCTTTGATGACCGCGGCTTTCACAACTTTTGCTTCTTTTACTGCCGGAAAGAACTCTGCGAGCTCACGCGTCGCCATTTCCAAAATCTCTTCGCGCGATTTCTGCACCAGCGACTTTGATGCGCTTACCACCAGCTCAATATAGCTGCCGCTACCTGCGTTTTCTTTGCCGTCGTGGAACTTTGATTTGTGAAACATCCACTGGATTGTACGGTCCAGCAATACTGCGTGGGGCAACGGCGTGATCTCGCGATCAAACCAAAGGTGGATTCCAGTAATCGATGAGCTCTCAAAATGTGCCAACTGCTGCTTGATCGGTTCAGCAGCAGCGTCCGCCGGCAGAAGACTGGCGACGGTTTGGAATGGCGCGGCTAAAACCAGGGAATCAAACAATTGCTCGCCTGCATTCGTTGTCGCACTAACATGGCTTTGCTTTTGGGAAATCGCCGTCACTGACGACCGCAACAATACCTCGCCGCCACGCAAGCGAATGTATTCAATCGCGCTGCCATACAAATCTGAGAGCGGAATGCTGGGCAGGCCCATTCTTCCACCGGCCGCAGATTTCATGAATGACTCGCGGAAAACCTGCGCTGCATAGTGCACCGATACGCGGTCCAGCTCTTCATTCAGCGCGCTTACCAGCACGGTTTTCCAGAAGCGCTCAATCGCCTGCTCGGTCTGCTTATTGCGACGCAGCCAGGAGAGAAAATCTTCCTCCCCGTCATCGGGCAGACTGCGGCTCATCTTGTCCATGGCTCGTGCAATGGCCAGCTTATCTTTTGCGTTAAGCATCTTCGCGCCCAAAAAAGTTGGCACGTTGTGCAAAGGCGCGGGCAGAAAGGAAGGCGCCATACGGCTGGCGCGTCCACCGGGCTCAATGAAGGTTAGCTCGTCAAACCAGCGAATTTTATCGCTAACTCCCAGCCGCTTATAAAAATCGATAAGGTTGGTACAGCAGCCCAGCAGAACGTGCTGGCAGTTATCCACTACCTCGCCGGTACCGGGATGCTCATAAGAAGACGCTCGGCCACCCACATAGGGGCGTC
>DASZMF010000072.1:0-6796 GCA_035552035.1 Candidatus Angelobacter sp. | reverse complement strand
ATGGTGGAATGATGTTCCTTCGCCATGGGCTGCATGGCCAGTTGCAGCACGCCGTCAATTCGGTATTTCACAACGACTGAATCGCTCTCAGTCTCAATGTGAATATCACTGGCGCGCTTCTGAAGGGCAGAAAAAATCGTGGTGTCCACCAGGCGGATGATCGGGCTTACGTCGGCATCCTGCGCGCCTGTGATGCGATCAATGGTGAGGTTTTCATCACCCGAGCCTTCGTCGTCGCGGACCAGGTCCAGCGCAAAGCCTTCGCTGGCTTCTTCCAGCACGCGCTGTGACTGCTCTGTCTTTTTCAGAATGTCACTGATCTGGACCAGCGTGGCTACCTTGGTCTTGATGCGGCGATTGAGCAGCAGGCCGATTTCATCAATCATCATCAGCTTGCTGGGATCGGCAATGGCGATGGCCAGAGTGCTGTCATTCTGTTCCAAAGGAACAAAGTTGTAACGGAACATCAGGTCCACGGGCACGGTCTTGAACAGCTCCGCGTCCAGATGGTAATCGCGCAGATCCACAAACTCGCAGCGATAGCGAGCGGCCATATCACGGGCCTTCTGCTCTGTGCCTTCCAGCTGTGCGAGCAGGAGCGTATTCGATTCCACGGTAGTTACACTTTTTTGGTCCATATCATCCTACTGCTGTATTTGAGCTCCCAGAGAAAAGATCGGCAGATACAGTGACAGGAGCACAACAGCAACCGTAATGCCCATAAAAATCAAGATGACCGGCTCAACCAATTGCATGGCTGTGGCCAGTGAGTTTTGCACGTCTTCTTCGTAAAATTCAGCAACCGAATTCAACATGGCCGGAAGCGCGCCGGTGGATTCGCCTACTTCAATCATTTCCACCGCAAGGTCAGGAAAAAATTGCGTCTCTTCCAGACTGAAGGAGAGTGCGCGGCCTTCACGCACGCGCTTGGACGCGTATTCAACGTTGCTGGCGATTTTGAAACTATTGATGGATTGGCTGGCTGTTTCCAGTGATGGAACCAGGGGCAAACCGCCCGTGAGCAGGGTAGAGAGCGTTCTGGAGAACATGGCGATCTGGTATTTCATCCAGATTTCGCCGAAGAGCGGGAGGCGGTAACGGATTGAGTCCATAAATTTGGACCCTCGATCCGACCGCACCCACATGGTGATTCCAATGCCTAACGCCAGCAGCGCGCCAATGATGATGTAGTAATACTGCTGAATTCCTTTGCCAATATTCAACATGACAATGGTTATGGCCGGCAGTTTGGCGTTTAAAGAGCTGTAAAGATCGGCAAATTGCGGCACCACGTAGGTCATCAAAAACGTGAGCATCACAGTCAGGGCGACAACCAGCAGCGCCGGATACCACAGTGAGGCAATCAACTTTTTACGGAATGAAACCGTGATGCGCTGGAAGGAAATGTAACGGCCCAAAACCTCTTCCAGGTTGCCGCTTCGCTCACCCGCCAGAAGGGTGGTGGTGTAGATCTTGGAAGTTGCGCCTTGCGCTTCAAAAGCCTGGGAAAGCAGCTCACCGCTCTTCACGCGGTCCTGGACATTTTCAAGAATGGCCTTAAACGAAGCATCTTTTTGCCGTTTGCTCAGAATGCTCAGCGACTTAAGGATGGGCAGGCCGGCCTTGATCAGCGTAAGAAATTGCTGGTTGAAAATAACGAATTGGTCGGCTTTCAGGAGCTTCTTGCTACCCTTGCCGCCCATGGGCAGGAGGCCTCGGCGGCTCTTGACCGAGTAAACCATAAAGCCTTGTTGGGCAAAGCGTTCCCTGATCTCCTGTTCAGAGACGCCACTTTCAACTTGCTGGAGCACGTGGCCGCGCTCGTCCGCCATTTTAACCAGAAATTCTGACATGGAATATGGATACGAAGGAAGCTCCTGCTCCCTTATATAAGTTTAGCATTCAACGGGTTAGCTGACCCTACTCATAGAATGGGGGGAACCACCATTATTGCGCATTTTGGTTATTAAATTCACTAATTCTTTGGCAATCGAAGGTAATCAAGGTAGTGATTACTGGGTTACCTGGGTGTCCTCAAGAATCTCAACGCCGGGGGGCGGAATAAAGCGAAACAGGCTGTCCTGGACCGGGACGTTTTCCTCAATCTGGGAGAAGCGAAAATCCGTGGTGGTGCTGTCAGCGCCATGAATCAAAATCCGGTGAATCTGGTGCTGGGGTGATATTTCCAGAACCACGGACGAAACCTGGTCTTTCATTACCTTGGGAATGCCCCGCAATACCACGTCACCGGGCTGGATGGGCGTAAGATCCGGCGCCAGTGAAAGTCCATCCAGCTCTTTTTCCAGCCTGGTCTTGCCCAGCAGGTAGCGCAGGGGCGAACGAATATCGTCAAGGTATTTCACCGGCGCTTTTTTGGCCTGGCGGTCGCCAGTTATATAGAAGTAAGCGTTTTGCGAGTCAATGAGGAACAGCTTTTCGCGGGGGACATGGTATTCCCATCTCATCCGGCCGGGCTTTTTGAGCCAGAGCGTGCCGCTTTCTGTGCGTGAAATGCCGTCACCCTGGTAAATCTCAGTAAATGCTGCGCGAAAAGTCTTTAGATGGTTGTAATGTTCGTCAACGCCGCTGGCCGTTGCATGCGCGTTGAGGGTTTGGCCCCAGGCCAGGGCGCTGAACAAAGAAGCGACGATCGCGAGAATTGGATAGCGCCATTTCATTTCAGATATTCCGTTAGATTCAGAATTGCAGGACCGTGGTTATTTATTTTCTTTGGCGCCGTGGCGTTCCAGGTAAGGGAAGTCTTTCTCATTGGCGACGCGCACGGTCCCATCCAGCCTCAAGTTATAAGGAGTGTGGGTAGGGTCTCCGGGAATTCCAGCTAAAAGGCCGGCCCGTATCAGGTCAGACCATTCTTCAGGATATTTGTTAAATCTCTCGTAGTAAGCCTGTGTGCGCCGTTCCAGTTCGTCCATATCTAAATCTGCCCGCAATGAGAGCAGATGTTTTTCTGCGGATTCCTTGATGATCTTGTCCGTCGTCGTATCGTAAATCGTTTTCCAGAGATATGCAGCCGTGGTTGGGTCATCGGCTTTTTCCGCCATACGAGCGGCCATTGTTTTCATCCAAGGCAGCGCTCCGGGTATTTCAGAGCCTTTTTGAAAGGCCTCGCTGGCAGCCTTGTAATCATGCCGGTCTGTGTAGTGTATGAACCCAAGTGTGAAATACAGCCGCCAATACGTGGGATTGGCGCGAATGCCTTTTTCTACCAGTGCCGCTGCCTTGTCCGGCTGGCCTGCGCCTTCGGGCGGATGTTGCGATAAAAAGATGGAGCCGTTTTCATACGCGACGATCAATTTGGGATCAAGGTCAGTTGTGATATCGAGCAAGGGATAAAGCAATTCGTAATGGCCAACGCTGTGCACGTAATGGCGGGCGCCAAAATACTGCACCGCGCGCGTCCAGTAAATGTCTGCCAACAGGCTGTAATAGCCAAGGCTCATGCGTTTGACGGTTTTTCCTGACGGAAGATAGAGCGTTTCATCGAGCGTGGCCTGCTGGCCGCGGATGTTCTCGACTTGCAAGCGGCTGATGACCGATCCGGCGAAGAGAGCCGCCACGAGCACGCCGCTGATAACCATGATTTTGCGGCCGTGGTTCATTTGAGGTTGCGCCGTTCAAAAACCAATATTGCCAGGGCTGTTACGCCTACCGAATACAGCAGGGCATAGGCCGTGTTGAAAACGATCAAGTGCGCGCTGATGCTCTCTCCATGTGCCGCCTGAGCAATCACGTTCAGCGATGCAAAATTTGGCATGAGATAAGCCACGCCGGTAGCCAGCCATCTGGTTGCCCCTTGTGACATGGCGGCAAAATTCTTCAGGTCTTCACCAAACGTTCCAATCACGAACAGGGCGAAAGCGAATATCGCGGAGAAGATGGGCGTGGAAAAAGTTGAAAACAGCAGCGTTATCGCTACCATCATCATGAATTGCAGAATGATGAAATAAACCGCGACCAGCAGAGTGGCGTCTGAGCCCTGCAAGCTGTGAATAAAAATCAACAGCGCGACATAAAAACCCACGGTCATCAGAACTGCATTTACCACGAGTGTAAGCAGCAATCCCAGATATTTGCCGGCGATAAACTCCCAGCGACGCACCGGACGGGAAAGGATGGTATAGAGAGTCTTTTTGTCGATCTCTTTTGACACCATGCCAATGCCAAGAAAAATGGCAATGATGACGCCGAAAAGAGAAATAGAACTCAGACCTACATTCACCAGCATCAGCTTTTCCAGGCCAATAGAGATCTGGCTGAAAAGCGGAGCGGACGCGACCAGCAGCAAAACAAACAAAATCAGGTTATACAGCACGCGGTCACGCACGGCTTCGCGGAATGTATTCCAGGTAATGGCTGAGAGACGGGAGGTCATGAGTTGACTGGCTCCCTTTTTTCTTCCCTGGTATTGGCCAGAAAGTAGTCTTCGAGCGTCCGGTGAATGGGCGTGACAGAAATAAGCTGGGCCTGCTGTTGCCGTAGCTGTTCCAGCAGGCGATCAAGATCGGCGCTTTGCACCGTCCCGCGGACGGTTTCACCAGTAGTGTGAGGCGCGGTTACAAGATCACTGACTGCGGAAAGCGCCTTCGCTCCCAGCCAGATGACCTCAGTCTTTTCGGCAACGCTGGACCGGAAATCATTTACCACGCCCACGCCGCGAAGTTCGCCTTTGTGAATCACGCCTACACGGTCACAGAGAGCTTCAGCGTCAGACAGGATGTGGGTGGAAAAGAAAATCGTTTTGCCTTCATCTTTCAGGCCCTGGATCAACTCACGCACCTCATGGCGGCCCACGGGATCGAGACCTGACATTGGTTCATCCAGAAAGACGACCTCAGGATCGTGAATAATGGCCTGCGCTATGCCCACGCGCTGCAACATTCCCTTGGAAAATTTGCGCAACTGCTTGTTTCCCACATCACTCAACCCGACGCGGCCCAGGAGTTGTTCGATCCGCTGTTTTCGCATGGAGGCAGAGACGCCGGAGAGCCGTGCGTAATAATCCAGAAGCTCAGGAGCGCTTAGATAGTCGTAAAAATACGGTTGCTCAGGCAGGAAGCCGATCCTGCGTTTTACCTCAGGATCCAGATAATCTTTGCCCAGAATTTTGGCCGAACCAGCGCTAGGGAAGATGATTCCCATGAGCAATTTGAGCGTGGTGGTTTTGCCGGCGCCGTTAGGACCGAGAAAGCCGAAGGTTTCTCCGGTTTCTACGCTTAGATTCAGCAACTTCAGTGCGGAGCGTTGTTGCTTTTTCCAAAAGCCAACGGCGTATTCTTTGGATAGGCCTTGTATGTCAATTGCAAGCATTCTTGAAAGATGTAATAAACAGCTTTATTGTATATTTCCTGATTTTTTTCCCCAACCCATCTTAATAACTAATGGACCGGCGCGTAAGTGGCGGCGTTGATACACGCGGCATGGGTGAGAGCTGACGCAAGCGTAACGCTAGGCGTAATTTCCTGGCGCAGAATACCGTCGTCAGTGGAGCAATAGTTATATTGGCCGCTGGAGCCCATCGCAGAAGGGGTCGCGGTGCTCGAGTAATCGAGAATGGGCAGCGTAGTGCTTCCCGACATCAGAAAATATCCATAGCCGGTTTTTACGCATGGTTGTGAGGCGCATCCGATAAGCTCATCCAGCATGCAGGCATGGGTAAAGTCGCAGGGCGTACCCTGACCGAGCTTTACGAGCGTGTCCGCGTAGCCGGTGCTCGAACCAAATGACGCTATATATGCCGCCTGAGAATTGTTGATGTTGCGCAGCGTGGAGACAGCCGCGGCCTGATTCGCTGACATACGAGACCGTAACAGGTTGGGAATGGCAATTGCCGCAACAATCAAAATGATTGCTACGACGATCAGCAGCTCGATCAGCGAAAAGCCTCGATTTTTCTTGCGCGTTCGCATTGTTTTAAAAACCACGAAAAGACGTGGCCCGTTCACTTTCCTGAAAGTTCACTCAGATAAAAAGCATGTATAGGGCCAAAACTGCCTTTTATTGCCGCAAATAGTTGCAATCATTTAACGGTATTCTTTATCAATGATTTACGTAAATTAAATAAACTCTAATAATAAACTGACATAGTACTTATGGTATCGAAAGGACAATAAGTGTCATGCCAATCGACCAATTTTGTTTATAAAAAGTTCCTGCAGACAAAGGAAAAAGGGACATGTTTCCATGTCCCTTTCTTTTTCTGGCTAATACCCTCCCCCAGGTACTTGCCGAAAAATCTGCTTCAAGTTACTGGATTGCCGTGTAAGCGGTAGCGTCCACGCAGGTCGCGATTGGAACAACCGCAGCCAAAACTGCTGGCGTGGTAGCGGGTTTTGTCTGGCGGATTACTGCATCAGATATTGAGCAATAATCCTTGCTGCCACTGCTGCCCATAGCAAGCGGACCTGCTGCAACTACGTAATCCGCTGCGGGTGCGCCCGCTGCTGGGGCATCTCCACCCATGTAATAGTTATAACCACCCTTGGGGCATGGGCCAGCTGCAACGGCGCAGCCAACAAGACTATCCAGCAGACAAGAGTGCGTGGCATCAACCAGCGTGGGATTGGTGCAATCAATTGCGTTGGGGCCGAGCGATTGCAGAGACTGTGCATAGCCGCTGGCCGAATAAGTTGTGAGATAACTTACTTCTGAAGTGTTAATGGTACGAATGGTGCTGGCCGCGGCTGAATCATTGGCAGCAACGCGTGAACGCAGCAGATTCGGGATAGCAATGGCGGCAATAATGAGAATGATGGCTACAACGATCAGCAGCTCAATC
>DASZMF010000071.1:0-9281 GCA_035552035.1 Candidatus Angelobacter sp. | reverse complement strand
CGATAAGATTTTTTTTTACTTTTTGCGGTAAAAATTTTCTTCTATTTGCGGTAAAAATCTTCACTCATCTCGCGATAATCTTCTTTTTTCCGTTCTGGCATGCATCCAGATTTTTTATCCCTATCTGCCTGCCAAACTTCTACAATCGAGAGAGGAAAGCCCTGCGCCTTATGGGGCAGTCTTTACGGGTACCAATGACCGGGGGTGCACATGACAAAAGACGAGATCCTGAAAAAGCATAAGCAGTACCTGTTCCCTTCCATCTTTACCTATTACGCCGATCCGCTGGTGACCGACCATGCCAGCATGCAGCACGTGTGGGACGTGGAGGGCAACAAGTATCTGGATTTCTTTGGCGGGATTGTGACGATCTCAGTGGGCCATGCCAACCCGCGCGTGACCGGCAAAATAAAAGCCCAGATTGACAAGCTGCAGCATGCTTCAACGGTGTTTCCCAATGAAGCCGTGGTGACGCTGGCGGAAAAGATTGCGCAGATTACACCGGGCGAGATTACGCAGAGCTTTTTTTCCAGCAGCGGCACGGAGGCCAATGAAACCGCGGTGCAGCTGGCGCGGATGTTTACCGGACGGTTTGAAATTGTGGCCTTGCGCCATGGCTACAGCGGCCGCTCCCAGCTGATGCAGACCATGACAGCGCACAACACCTGGCGCAAATCACTGCCCATGCCGGCTCCGGGAATAGTGCATGCGATGAATGCGTATTGCTATCGTTGCCCGCTGGGGAAAACTTATCCGAGCTGCGAGGTGGCGTGCGCGAAAGATGTTGAAGCGGTGATACAGACATCGACGAGTGGGCAGATCGCCGCGTTTCTGGCTGAGCCGATTCAGGGCGTGGGCGGATTCATTACGCCGCCGCCGGAATATTTCAAGATCGTTTTCAAAATCGTAAAAGATTATGGCGGGCTCTTTATCTCCGACGAAGTGCAGACCGGCTGGGGACGCACCGGCAAACGCTGGTTTGGCATTGAACAGTGGGAGGTGACGCCGGACATTCTTACGTCGGCGAAGGGGCTGGCGAATGGAGTGCCTGTTGGCTTGACGGCGACGCGCCCTGAGATTGCCGCCAGCTTTAAAGGCCTGCAGATTTCTACCTTTGGCGGAAACCCGGTGACCTCAGTGGCCGCTAAAGCCACGATTGACCTGATTGAAGAAGACCGCCTGATGGACAACGCTGACACGGTTGGCCGCTACTTCCGCGAAGGGCTGGAAGGGCTGAAAGAAAAACATGAGTTGATTGGCGACGTGCGGGGCATGGGTCTGCTGCAGGCGATGGAGTTTGTGAAAGATCGCAAAACCAAAGAGCCCGCGCCCGAAGCCACAAACCAGTTCATGGAGCATTGCCGCAAAGGCGGATTGCTGGTGGGCAAAGGCGGACTGTATGGAAACGTTGTCCGCACGTCTCCGCCGCTGAATATTTCCAAAGGCGATGTGGATGAGGCGATCAGAATCATGGATGAGGCACTCACGCAGATGCAGCCCGCATTGGCTGGTATATCGGGGGCCGGAGCGTCAACACGAGGTTGAGTGCTGCGTATCCGCAGTGGCGCTTATGTGATTGTTTTCAGTTAAAGGAAAGAGCAAGGCAGGTTTTGCTTTTTTAAGGGCGCTTGCGGGCACAAGTAAAAGGAAAAACCTGTGCCCGTTTACGCCTCCCTTGGAGGGGATCTGCGAAAATTTTTGGGCTTGCAATTGAGGAGCGCATCTGGCGCTCATATCTAAAAATGCGAATCAATCGCCCATGACTGCTGCCTTGGTATCCACCAGCCCAATTTCACGATGCGGCTCTACACTGTGCGCGGCAACCACGGAGAGCGCGGCGGCCGGAGTCTCCCAGTCGTATCCTTCTTCACCGTGCTGTGACAGATCCAGGCCAATCACTTCATGCTCTTCTGGAACGCGCAGGCCGATGGTGACATCGACAACTTTCAGGATCGCCAGCGTGCCTATAACAGCGAGCCCGGCCGCGAATCCAATGCCAATCAGCTGATTCACGAGCTGATGCGGATTGCCTTCCAGCGCGCCTGAAGGCAGGGCGCGTCCGGCAGCGTCTTTGAAAACAGGATTGATCACGCTGCTGGCAAAGACTCCGGTGAGCACCGCGCCAATCATGCCGCCGGCGCCATGAACGCCGAAGGCGTCGAGCGAGTCGTCATAACCGAAGCGGGTCTTCACGAGCGCAACCATCAGGTAGCAAAAAACGCCGGCAATGCCTCCGATGGCGAGCGCGGCCATCGGGCTGACAAAACCGGCCGCAGGAGTGATTGCAACTAAACCTGCAACGGAGCCGGAGATCGCACCGAGAGCGGTGGGCTTGCCGTTGCGAATCCATTCAGCACCGCACCATCCGATGACGGCGGTGGCTGCGGCAAAGTGTGTCGCGACAAAAGCGCTGGTGGCCAGCGGGCCTGCACTCAACGCGCTGCCAGCGTTGAAGCCGAACCATCCTACCCAGAGAAGGCATGCGCCGATAAAGCTGAGAACCATGCTGTGCGGAGGCATTGCCTCACGCGGATAACCAATGCGGCGTCCGAGATAGAGCGCGCAGACAAGCGCGGAAACGCCAGATGTAACGTGGACCACGGTGCCGCCAGCGAAGTCGAGTGTGGGGAAGCGTCCGCCGAGAGCGGAGTTCAACATTCCGCCTTTACCCCAGACCAGATGCGCCATCGGGCTGTAAACCAGCAAGCTCCACGCGATCATGAAAACTACCATCGCGGAAAATTTCATTCTTTCCGCGAACGCCCCCGATATCAGGGCAGGAGTAATGATGGCAAACATCAGCTGATACACCATGAACGTCTGCGCTGGAATTGTGCCAGCGTAGTCGCCATCGGGCTGCGAGCCTACTCCGTGCAAAAAGAGATTATGAAAGCCTCCGACAAAGCTGTTCCCTGCCCCAAACGCCAAACTATAACCGACGATCGCCCACACCACCGTGACCACTGCCATCAGGGCAAAACTCTGCATCATGGTGGCTAAGACATTTTTCTTGCGCACCAGCCCGCCGTAGAAAAGCGCCAGGCCGGGGCCGGTCATGAGCAGGACGAGCGCGGAGCTCATCAGCATCCAGGCGTTGTCTGCCGAGCCTTTGGAATCCGCAATTTGTTGTTCGAGTTTCGCGATGCGATCGCTCTGCGGATCACTTGTCGCAGGCGCAGGCTGGGCTAACAAGCCAAGGGGTGAACACAATACAGCGATAGCCAACCAGCGGCGCAAAAACTTTGCCATAAAGATCATTCATCTCCGGACCGCGAAAACGACCAACGTTTGATGAACAATCTATCCGCTGCCTTGCCATGAGGGAAATTCAAAAAAGTAATGCATACTATAAAAATCTCTTTGCAAGAGCGTCGTTTTCGTCCGCCCGGCAAGTGCGCCGTTAGATGCTCACCGCGGCGTGGACAGGCATCAATACCAGCACACTTCCTGAGATCTGCTTGCGCTCATAGAAGTTCCACAGCCGTAATAAAAGCGCCGATGAGATTTCCTGCCCTTTCGCCACCACCAGCAATCCGCCGTGCGTGCGCACTTCCTCGCGTAAAACCATGCCGGGGCGCAGTTCGGATATCGGGCATGTCCGTATTTCCAGCGTCTCTTGTGTCGCCTTCATCTGCTCAATTAAATCAACCACTGCTTCATCATAGAATTGCTTCTTGAGTCGCAACTGGTGCACGGCATTCTCGTGCGTGCAATTCTGGCAGATGAGCCGGTCATAAGCGACGCTCACGCTCAAAATACTGGCGCCCATAATAATATCGTGCGGCTGCCTTGGGACTGTGTCATGCAAGTCTGCAACCAGTGATTGCTGGTTCGCAATCATCCATGAAACTTCTTCCATCCGTGGAATATTGGCCAGCAGGCCGGCCGCCACTTCCGGATGCGAATCAAAACGTTTCTGGTCTTCCGGACTCAGCTTCTGGCCCGCAAAAAATGCTTCAATCAAATCCGTATCAAGCGTTACGCATCCCAGCAGGGCAAGTGACGCAGCCACATTAAAACGCCACGTTTCCGTCAGGTCAAGTTTCTTTACCAGGTGGGCGACACAGCGCTGGATGCCGGGAATCCGGCTAAATGCCGCAGGATTGACCAGGCCCAGCATGCTGGTAAGAACGTGAATGCTGCCGCTCAGTGTTTTTTCCAGCAGCTCTTTTTCCGCGTTGATTAAGCGATGTTGTTCCAGCGCGGCCTTCAGGCTGGCAGTGAGCGTCTCTTTCTGGCATGGCTTCGTCAGGAATCTGAAAATGCGGCCTTCATTCACCGCCCGCCCCGCGGTCTCCATGTCGGCATAACCTGTAATTGCCATGCGCACTGTATCGTGCGCAACATTGTTCACCGTGGCCAGGAATTCTGCGCCGTCCATCTCCGGCATGCGCATATCGGAGACCACCACTGCATAAGGGCCGGATGCGGCAATCTTCGCCAGTCCTTCCGCGCCCCCCACCGCCGTCTCAACTTCAAAGGCGCGGTGCAACAGTCGCCGATAGCCATCCAGCGCGGCCGGTTCATCATCCACAAAAAGAATTTTTTCAGACGCCATACTTCCTTCTCCTATTTACTTTTCGGCCTTCCATCGGCGCAAATTGTCTTACTGCTTTGGTTCCGTGTTGTTCAAAGGCAGCCGGATAAAGAAGGTTGTTCCTTTACCCGCTTCCGTCGCGAACCAGATTTTGCCGCCGTGCTTTTTCACAATCACCGCGTGCGCCAGCATCAACCCCTGCCCCGTTCCGCGGCCAACATCTTTCGTTGTAAAAAATGGTTCAAATATTCTTGACTTGATGCCTTCGGGAATTCCCGTCCCGGTATCCTCAACGCTGATTTCTGCCCACTCGCCCTCGCGCCGCGTGGAAACCGTGATCAGTCCTCTTTTCTTATTGCCGTCACCCACCACGTCACCAATCGCGTGCGCCGCGTTGATAATGAGATTCAATATGGCCTGGTTGAATTCGCCAGCCAGGCAGGGCACAAACGGCAGCTCGGCGTCAAAGAAAGTCTTCACTTCGGCAACATACCGCCATTCATTGCGGGCCACCGTAATGGTTGTTTCAATCGCGTGATTAATATCGACCGGCTTTTTATTTTCTGAGCCTGGATGGGAAAATTCCTTCATGGCCTTCACGATATTGGCCACCCGTTTTATTCCCTCCAGGGATTGATCAATGGCGCGCGGAATTTCCAATTGCAGGTAATCCACATCCGCCTCTGCCCAGCTTTTTTCAAAACTGGCGATCAGACGCGCGTCCAGCGGGCCCAGGGCGGCGCTCTGCTGCATTTGCCTCGCCTCTATCAGCAAATGGCTGATGGGGTCCCAGGAATCTTTCATGAACGTGGTGTTATCCCCCACAAATTGCGTTGGCGTGTTGATTTCGTGGGCAATCCCGGCTGCCAACTGGCCAATTGCCTCCAGCTTCTGCGCCTGGCGAAGCTGCTCTTCCATGGCTTTTCTTTTCGTTGTATCGGCCCCGATTATCAGGACTGCGCTTGAATTTTTATTGGCGAATTCAACCGGCGTCACGGTAAATCCCAGCAATCTTGTTTCGCCATCTTTTTGAAACCGGATATTGTCAACCCGGTAACTCGATTTCGCGCTCATCCATGATTCGTATTGTTTCTGAATATCGTTATCGAGCCATTTGATTCCGCACTCCAGAAACAGCTTGCCGCGGACATCAGCGGTTACATAGCCAAAAGTCTCACAGGCCGCCAGGTTCCATTGCGTGATTCGTCCAGAAGTATCCAGTCCAATCAGAATCGTGGGAACAGAATTGATCACCAGTTCGGATTCGTCGTAGGCCTCTCGCAGGTGATCTTCCGCATTTTTTCTGTCCGTGATGTCAATAAAAGTAACGACCGCTCCCACGATCTTTCCGTCTTTAGCCACTGGATAAGACCAGTACTCGGATGGGAAACTCGTGCCGTCTGCGCGCCACATGACTTCATTCTCACAGTGTGTTCCTGCCCCACTTTCCAAGGCCCGGTAAATATGGCATTCCTTCTCAGGATATGTGGAACCGTCGGCACGGCTATGGTGAATCAGCTGATGGATGTTGCTGCCCAGCAGTTCCTCCATGTTTCCGTATCCCAGCAGACGCAGGAAGGCTTTGTTGCAAAAGGTGCAATTGCCAGAGTGATCCATGCCATAAATGGCTTCGGCCGTGGAGTCCAGGATCAATTGCAATTGTTCTTCCCGTTCCTGCAGAATCGATTGCGCCGCTATCCATTCGTCGATAATGCGCGAGGTGGCAACCAGCCGCTCGATGCCGCCCGCTTCATTGCGAATGATGCCGCCATGGGAATCCACCGTGCGCCAGCTGCCATCTTTATGGCGAAGGCGTACCTGAACGTTGTTGCTCACCCCGGTCTCAATCGCTTGTTTTGTCCTGTACCTGACCAGGCCATGATCTTCAGGATGCAGGTGGCCAAAAATACTCTGGCCTGTCAGTTCTTCGGGGTCATAGCCCAGATGCTTTTGATAGGCGGGACTGGTATATAGGATATTTGCTTTCCGGTCGGTCACGGCAATCAGTTCGTCGGCGTTTTCAGCAATCGCCCGGAAAAGCGCCTCGCTTTCCAGGAGCCCTTGTTCCGCTGCTTTTCGTTTGCTGATATCTTGAACCTGCGCCACCGCCTGGCCACCCGCACTGCTATAACGGCTCTTGACTGATGAAACCGTAAGCAATCCCCAGATGGTGTGCCCATTTTTATGCACATAGCGCTTTTCGATCTGGAAATTTTTCATTTCGCCGGCCATCAGCCGGCCAAATAGATCCTCGCTCTGCGAAAGGTCGTCAGGATGCGTCAGCTGCCGGAAGCTCAGGCGCAATAAATCCTCTTGCGGATATCCAAAAAAATCTAAAAACGCCTCGTTTACCTGGCTCCATACCCCATCCGCGTTGATCATCGCCATGCCCACGCCGGAGCATTCAATCGCTTCCTGGAAGCGCATCTCGCTTTCGCGCAGCGCTCTTTGCAGGCTTATGCGGCTCCCTGCCTCAAGACGTGCACGGAGTTCCAAAGGATCGAACGGCTTGGTTAGATAATCGTCGGCTCCCGCGGAGAGCCCTTCAATACGGTCAGTCTGCTGCGCCTTTGACGTAATAAGGATGATGTAAACATAGCGCGAGTTTTTCAGGCTGCGCACGCGCTGGCACACTTCAATGCCGTCAGCGCCATCCATCATGCGGTCCAGAATAGCCAGCTGCGGGCCGTCTTCCCGCTCCAGGGCTTGAATTGCCTGGTCGCCGTCAGAAACGGCGGTTACGTCATAGCCCCAGGAGGTCATGAGTCTTACAAGAAGTTTTCGGGCGATCGGGTCGTCATCCGCCACCAGCGCGCTCAACCGTTGCACCAAAGGCGTATTCACTGAAGACGAGTCCTTGGCTGCGCCATCGCCGGGAGGGATGCTCAGTGTTTCCGAACGACCATGAATATTTTCCGAAGTTGACATCTCTCGCCTGAAAATCGGGACCTTAATGATGGGTTGCCGCCTCGGACGAGGTAAAGCACACCTCACAATACAGCTGCGCGGCGGCGCGGTGCTCTTTTTTTCTATCGACCATTCCCTTGATGACTTAACAGTTGGTTTCCCCACGGTCGATTCCCTCGGATAGGCTCATGCAAATGCCAAACTCAACCGAAACTTGTTAAGCAAATGGGTAAGCCAGTCGATATTCATTTTGACGGAGTAGCCATAGGTTGCTCCGTTGAATGTTCCAATTAATTGGAATTCTCTTTTGTAGGGCGGCCTTTGGCCGTCAACCCGGGATTAACAGGTGAAAGGAGTCTTGTTCCATGCGAGCTCTGGTAATTGATGATTCAGGCGCAATGCGATCGATACTGCGCCAATACATGCGTGAGTTGAAATATGAGGTAGTGGAAGCGCGCGACGGCCGCGAGGCCCTGGAACGCTGCGAACAAACTCCGGACTTTGACATCGCCCTGGTGGACTGGAACATGCCGGTGATGAACGGGCTTGAATTTGTCCGCGCCTTACGGGCAAAAAAAGAGTTCGACTCAATGAAGCTCATGATGGTCACAACGGAAAACGATGTTGCCCATATTGAGGCCGCTCTTAGTGCTGGCGCAAACGAATTTGTAATGAAGCCCTTCACGTATGAAGTGCTTGAGGAAAAGATGGCGTTGCTGAATGACAGCATGTAAATCGCTGGATAAAGACTTTCTCATCATTTGAGCAGGTTTTCCGGGGATGGCAGGCAATCCAGAACACCAAAGAGTAATCAATGACAAATTCAGGCGCCCATTTTCGAATATTGCTGGTCGATGACTCGTCCGTTGTACGCCGCGTACTGACTGACGTGATCTCCGCTGATCCGCAATTGGAGGTCGCCGGCACAGCGCCGAACGGCAAGATCGCGCTTGAACGAATTGCCCAGCTAAAGCCTGATTTGGTGATCCTTGATATTGAAATGCCAGAAATGGATGGTCTGGCCACGCTGGCTGCGTTACGCAAGAAATATGTTCGCTTGCCCGTGATTATGTTCAGCACACTCACGCATCGCGGGGCCTCTGCCACGCTGGATGCGCTGACGCTTGGCGCGGATGACTACGTTCCTAAAGAAAGAAATTCACTCGGACTGGCAGCGGCAATTGATGACCTTCGCCGTGACCTGCTTCCCAAGATCCATGCCCTGTGCAGCCGTGATCTGGGCCGGGACCATCGGCAAGCCAGGCCTGAGAAAAAAGCTCCCATGGCTCCGCCGCCGCCCAGACTGACCGAGCACAGGATTGATCTGGTAGTGATCGGTGTCTCCACCGGCGGACCGGACGCACTCTGCAATGTGCTTCCCGGTATTCCACGCGACTTTCCCGTGCCCATTGTGATCGTCCAGCATATGCCGGCGGTTTTTACGAAATTGCTGGCTGAACGCCTGTCAGCAAAAGGCGCTATACCGGTAAAAGAAGCGCAGGGCGGAGAAAAATTGCAGCCCGGCACCATCTGGCTCGCGCCCGGCGGCAAGCACCTTTTAATTAACTCGTCCTCTGAAGGACTCTACCTGCGCGTGGACGAAACCATACCGCCGAGAAATTACTGCCGTCCGTCAGTGGATGTGCTCTTTGAATCGGCCGTCAAAATCACCGGGGCCCGCACTCTGGGGGTAATTCTTACCGGAATGGGTAGTGATGGGCTGGATTCATGTGAACAGATTCGAAAGTTGGGTGGCCAGGTTGTGGTTCAGGACCAGGCAACCAGCGTGGTCTGGGGCATGCCCGGCGCGGTGGCCCGGGCCGGACTGGCTGATGCA
>DASZMF010000070.1:0-4909 GCA_035552035.1 Candidatus Angelobacter sp. | reverse complement strand
CGCAGCATTATGCGGTTCAAACGTCTCTTGAGTGTCTTCATGATCTCCCGGATGATTCGCGTCGGACTCTTCTGAAGATGATGAATGCTCCGCAGATGGAGAATCCGAATCAGTCACGCCGCGGTCAAACTGTTCCACCAGGGACTGCAGCGTGGCGGCCAGATGGGCCAGCTCAAGTGCAGCTTTGTTGGTAAATTCGGCGCCCTGGGTCGTGCTTTGGGCGGCCTGGGTCACCTCCAGAATGTTGCTTGCGATCTTCTGGTTGCCGCTGGCCACATCGCTCACGTTGCGCGTGATTTCATTGGTCGTGGCATTCTGTTCCTCAACGGCGGTGGCAATAATATTCTGAATGTCATTGACCTGGGCAATGATCTGGCCGATCTGGTTAATCCCGTCGATCGCGCCTTTCGTGTCAGATTGAATCATCTCAATCTTGCGGCTTATGTCTTCCGTGGCTTTGGCTGTTTCGCGGGCCAGTTCTTTTACTTCGTTGGCTACCACGGCAAATCCCTTGCCGGCTTCTCCGGCGCGCGCCGCTTCAATGGTTGCGTTTAATGCCAGCAGATGTGTCTGCTCGGCGATTTTAGTTATTACCTTGATCACTTTGCCGATTTCCTGGCTGCTCTCGCCCAGTTTGCCAACTTTGAGGGTGGCTTCCTTGGCGATGTCAACGCCATTGCTGGCGACTTGCGCGGCTTCACGCGCGTTCGTGGAGATTTCGCGAATGCTGGCAGTTATGTTCTCAGCTCCCTGTACAACGGTCTGTATGCTCGAGCTGATCTGTTCGGCGGCGGTCGAGACGGACCCTGCCTCAGCTGAGGTCCTTTCCGCGTTGCTGCGCATTTCAGTGGAAGTTTCCGAGAGTTTGTTGGATGCGGCCGACAAACTGGCGGCGCTGTGCGCCATCTCGCTGATGGTTTCGCGCACGCTGGTTACAGCATGGGTAAAGCTCTTGGCAATAATATCTTTCTCTGAGCGGGGAGCAATACTTACCGAGATGTCACCTTGTCCCAGGGATTCGCAGGCGGTCGCAATCGTACGGATATAAACCGTCATGCCGCGAAAAGATTCTGCCAGCACACCGATTTCATCCTGCGAATGGTGTGTAACTTCACGGCTAATATCACCCAGGGCAAGCGCTGAGGCAATGCCGGTCATTTCCTTCATGGGACGTGCAATTGAATTTCCCACGATCCAAAGCATGGGAATCGCCATGGTAAAGGCGAGCAACGTGCCCCAGAGCATGAGAGAACGCATGGTGGAGTTATCACGGGCGCTGAGTTCAGAGCGCCGGTTCATCAGGGTTTTCTGGTCGGCGATGGCGCTGTTGAGAATGGTAATAATCTGGTCAAAATGCTGTTGCCCAATTCCACTGCTTTCAAAACGCGCGATGATCTCTGGCCCTAGCTTTTTGTCATTGACCATGTGGCGCATGAGAATGCCTTTTGAGGTAACATTCGCCTGCCAGGCGCCTGCCCAATTGTCCAGATCGGTCCAGCGTTTCGTAAGATCGGCGTCGTCTTTGGTCAGCTCCCTGATTTCTGCCAGTCGCTTCTCGTATCCGGTTTTTTCCTGGCCAAAAGTGGTAAGGAAATTCTCCTCGCCGCCAATCAAATATCCTCTGTAGGCACTGTTCATGTCGTAAAGAGAAGCCAGCATATCGTCCGCGATCTCAATTACCGTATGCGTCCGGGCCACTGAAACAGCGGAGTTCTGCGTCTGGATGAGCGTGCGGTAGATGAACGTATTAAGAATGGCAAATACTCCAAACCCGGTAAGAATAACGAGAAGAAGTTTTTGCTTAAGCGGACGATTTCTAAACCATTGCATAAGAGAGATCTCTTTTCTTTTTGTGGCGCTGGGGACCGGTTATTTCAGAGGGTATCCCGCGGCGCCGGGCATCAGGCCATCTACCTTGATCACCTTTACTCCATCTTTTACTTCTGAGGCGCTCACCAGGGCGATGCCGCCCTTCTGCGAACGTACGGCATCCATCTGCATGCCTGTGGACATAAGTGACAACGGCTCATGAGCGGCCGCACCGCTATAGACTTTCTTGACCCAGTATTCCTGATACTGGGCGTCTGTCATTTTTAATATCGTCTTGAGCAGCACATCTCTTTCACGCGCCGGAGCGATCCGGACGAACGGAGTTGCCTGAAGACCGCCGCCCCAGGAGGCCTTGTCGCCCGAGAATAACTTGCGGAGGTCGGCCGTGGTGATGGAATCAACCGGATTTGCTGAATTTACGATGACAGCAACGTCGCCCTGCTGGGCCCAAGCCTTATAGCCCGCCAGCGTGAGGCCTACCAGAACCAGAACTGCGAAATATTTATATAGATTTTTCATGATCGACCTTCTTTAGAACCGGAATGCCAGTTGGGTTTTGATGGTGTTGATGTTGGGCAGTGGATCGCGGCGGAATGTGTGGTCGTATTGCGCTTTGACTGCAACATAGCCGTTAAAGTCGTAGCGCACGCCTGCTGAGGGACCGTGGAACAGGCCCACGTCACCAAACACCACTGGGAATGCGTTGGCGTTGGCGTATTGATACATAACGTAGGGCCGCCATTTTCCCGAGACGTTATCAGAGATCAGAGAGTAAAAAGCCGGGGTGTTGAACGTCCGCAGGGCGGTGACATCGTGCTGGATGAGGAAGACCTCATTCAGGAATTCGAGCTTGGGCGTAGTGTAAACCAGATGCGCGGAATAAATGGTTTGTCCGATATCGAAAGGGGTGTCGGTCGGGTTGATGCGGTCATGATAAAAAGAGCCTCCAATATTTAATCCAGGAAACCGGTCCGGTTTCATGAAAAAGCCGACGGTGGTGCCGTTTCCGTTGCTTTCATCGATAGAAGCGCTCGTTTTGCTGGTGATGTCCGGGCGAATGGTATCTGATGTGCCGTACTCAAAAAAGTAATTCAGGTCCAGCTTGCCGGAAGGAAGCTTGCCGGTGATGGAGGCACCAATGGCCTGTGTAGGAAGCAGTCCGCCCTTCTGGGCAAATTCCACCGCCAAAGGACGGTCGATGAGAGTCTGCAGCCATGCGCCACTGTGGAATACCTGGTTATAGTAACTGGTTGACGTATGATAGCGTCCCAGCGAAATCTTTAAGTAGTCATTCTGGTTATAGGTCAGCAACATGCGCGCCAGGTTTACGTTGAACGATTGCGCGTCGGCGGCTTCAAACACAATCTCTGAGAGAACTGAAGTCTTGTCATTGATTCGTGAAGTCAGAAACAGGTCAAAGTCTCCGATAGCGAAGTTGCCATTCGGACCTTCAGAAAAGCCACCGATCGGGAGCTGCCCGGCGGGATTGTCATTGGCTCTCCAGCCTACTTCACCGAACCCCTGAAATTTGATGCCCTTGAGCACTTCATACGATTGGGTTGGAGCTGCATAAGAAGGAACCGGAGTCGCAGCTGGCTCTGCTGCCGCGGGCGCAGTCTGCGACTGCTTGGATTCAACGGCGGCCAGCCTGGTTTTGAGATCGTTAATTTCCTGGATAAGCGCTTTCACGGTTTCACTCTGGTCCGCTGGGGCCGCGCTCTGGGCATATGTAGCGCATGCAAAAGAACAAATTAAGGCTACGATTGCGAGAATACGTGACATGTGTTTACGTCCTTATTTCTAGATTCAATTGGTTATTCGGCCAGGAAGGAGGGAACTTAAGATTTGTAAAGTGAATTTGTTGCGCTGAGTTCTTACTAAAGGGCCGTCTGGTTCATGGTCGACGAAAAGATAAAAATTTGCTCAGCTGGAAGATCGCGATACACAACAGACGAGCGGCTGACTGGTCGATTCCTGTGTGCAATCGCGATCGGGCCGAAATCGCGATTACTACTTGGTACCCGGCCGGTAGTAGCTCACGTTCTTAAAACTTTCACACGCAAAGTTCACATCCAGATTGATCGTAGTCTCTGCCGTGCCCAGGAAGAGATAGCCATCCGGGCGCAACACGCTGCGCATGTTTTTCAGAATCTGTTTCTTGGTTTCCACCGGGAAATAGATCATCACGTTGCGCAGCATGACCAGATCAATAGGCGGCATTAAAGGCCACGCGACCGAGAGATTCATCCGGCGTATTTCCACCATTTTGCGAATGCTCTCGTCGATTTGCCAATCGACGCCATCTTTTTTGAAATATTTGATCAGGTAATTTGCCGGCAATCCGCGATTGACTTCAAGCTGGGTATAGCGTCCGCCCTTGGATTTGTCGAGCATGTCCGAGGCTATGTCCGTGGCCAGGATGGTAACCTTCCAATTTTGCAGCTCGCTGAAGTGCTCACGCAACATCATGGCAATGGTGTACGGTTCCTGTCCGCTGGAGCATGCGGCGCACCAGATGGAGAGCTTGCGTTCAGCCTGCCGGGCCTTCATGAGTGTGGGGATCACAACCTGGCGCAGCGCCTCAAAAGGTTTGATGTCGCGAAAAAAACTGGTTTCGTTGGTGGTCATGGCTTCCACCACCTTCCACTGCAATTGCGTGGAACCACCCGCACGTACGCGGTTGAGTAATTCTGAGACCGAGGCAAACCCTTCGCGCTGGGCAACGGTTCCCAGCCGTGCTTCCATGAGGTACTCGCGCTGCGAATCGAGCGAGATAGCCGTGCTGGTTTTTACTAGTTCACACAAATAAGAAAATTCACTTGCCCTGCTGGACATACGCACCTCTTGTTAAATCTGGGCTGGTGACAGGACCAGCCTTGTTCCTGGATTTCATAACGCGCCGGACTACTTCTTGCGCGACCTCAGTTAATGGCTTTATTGCATCAGCCAGTCCGGCCCGGGCCACCGCGCCGGGCATGCCCCAGACCACGCTGGTTGCCTGGTCCTGAACCACAACCTGGCCACCCAACTTTCGAATCTGTTCACATGAATCCAGCCCATCACTACCCATTCCGGTAAG
>DASZMF010000069.1:0-1564 GCA_035552035.1 Candidatus Angelobacter sp. | reverse complement strand
CTCATCCTCACCAAAGGCCTGGGCACCGGCGTGATCTCCACGGCCATCAAACAGGGCAAAGCCGAACAATCCTGGATCGACGCGGCAACAAAATCCATGACCACACTGAACGCCAGGGCCGCGGAAGTGGCGAGCTCCGGCAACTTTGTAATTCACGCGGCCACAGACATCACCGGCTTCGGCCTCATCGGACACGCCCGCGAAATGGCCGCAGGCAGCGGCGTTTCTCTCCGACTCGACTCCGCCAAGGTCCCTCTTCTAGAAGGCGCGCTCGACTGCGTTCGCGCTGGCCTGATTCCCGGCGGCCTCAACAACAACCGCGACTTTGCCGAATGCCTGGTCAGCTACGACCAGAAAATTCCAGAAGAAATCAGAACAATCCTCTTCGATCCCCAGACCGCCGGCGGCCTGCTACTCTCAGTAGCCCGCGCCGACGCCGAAGCATTGCTGGTAGCATTGCAAAACGCCGGAGTTCCAGCAGTTGAAATAGGCGAAGTCCTCCCACCAGGCAAGCCGCTCATCCAGATCATCTGACTTTCTGTTCGGATTCATTGAAAAACAGAAGCTTTATCGCGGGACTTTTCTGTGTAGCGGGTTGGCGTTTCAATCACCAGATCACCCGATCACGCGCGATCACCCGATTTTCCTTTGTGATCCTTCGTGTCCTCTGTGGTAAAAGCTTTTGTTTTCGCTAGTAGCTAACCGTCACCGCTCGTACCTGCGGAATCTGCCCATCCCAATCCGTGGACACATGCTCCAGCGTCAACCGGAAATCCCGCGCCTGTCCCGCCGCCAGCGGCGCACGATCGATCAATCCATAATCAACGTAAGGCACATTCGGCAGCAGCACAGTGACCGGCAGCGTATCTTTCTGCGCTGTTTCACCCAGAGAGTTTTTAAAGAGCACTTCCACCCGTGCGTCCACCACTTTGCGATCAGTGGTGTTGGTGATCTTTCCTTCGATATATGTCACTGATCCGCCGGCAAAGTTTTGCGCCGTGGCCATGTGTAGATCTGAGATTTGAAGCTTCGCCAGATTAGGATCGCGCGGATTCGTGTTCACAGGCCGGCCGCTGCGGGTGATAAGAAGCAACGCGGCAATCAGCACCAGTACAGCCGCCACGCCCACGGCCATGGGAACCCAGCTTCGGCTCTCAGTCTGATCTTTGAATGGAGAATATACCGGCTCTTGCTCAGAATCGCCCATGCTCAGGATTCTCATAGCTATGCCGCCGCGCTCCAAACCATTGAAGCAGTTTTATCCAGCTACGGATTCACGCGGACCAGAAAATCAAAAGCTTTTACCGCAGAGGACACCCGTTCGCCTTCGCTCAGGGCAGGCTAAGAATCACGAAGGAACCCCAGACTACAAGCCTTTGGTTTTTCCTCTGCGACCTTTGCGCCCTCTGCGGTAAATATTTTTGCTTTTTAAGATCAGTGGTATCAGTGAAAATCAGTGCTAGGCGTTTACTGAGAAGGAAGGTTTTCTGATCCGCAATCATCCGCGCGAATCCGCGGTAGACTGACCAAATCTATTCACCGTTCCCAGGGTTTTTGCTTTCCT
>DASZMF010000068.1:0-4239 GCA_035552035.1 Candidatus Angelobacter sp. | reverse complement strand
CCGAGAATGGTTCCTGCCCAGGAGGCAAACTGTCCAGAGAGCGCAATGTTGACGGAGCCGGGGACATGGGCCACAGCGAAGTCAGCGTTGGGGCGTACGTCGAGGGCGAAAATTTCTTGCTCCAGCAACACTTTTAATTCTTGCGCGGAGACCGCAGGCAGCGCTGGCAATTCCGAGAGTGCAGGCGCGCCAGCGCGGTTGATCTGTGCGTCCTGCAAAAAATATTCGGGGCGAGAAGGAAGGTTCTCTGTGACCTGGCGGATAAATTCGTCGCGCGACTTGATCTGCAGAGCGTAATTGGTGAGACGCTCTATGCCTATTGTCGATGAGCGCTCGGCGCGCATGTTGCGTCCGCAGAGCGAACCTGCACCGTGAGCGGGATAGACCAGAACGTCATCGCTGAGCTTGAGCAGCTTATTGTGCAGGCTGTCATGGAGCATGCCTGCGAGCTGTGCCGGCGTAAAGGCCTTGGATAGATCGGGGCGACCGACATCGCCAATGAATAAAGTATCTCCGGTCAGTACTGCCCAGGGCGTGGCGGACTTCTCTTCGTCGGTAATCACCAGGCACATTCCCTCTGGCGTGTGGCCGGGAGTTTCCAGGGCGGTGATCTTGATCTTGCCTAACTTTAATTCAACGCCATCTTGCAAGAAAGTATGCGGAAAGGTAGCTTCAGCCTTGGCGCTGATGTGGATCGCCGCGCCGGTGCGTGCGGCGAGTTCGATGTGTCCGGAGACAAAATCGGCGTGGAGATGGGTTTCAAAAATGTGAGCGATTTTCAGCCCGTGTTTTTCTGCGGCTTGCAGGTAAATTTCTACGTCGCGCTGCGGATCGACAACCACAGCTTGCCCTTCAGAACCGAGCATGTAGGAGGCGTGGGCCAGGCATCCCAGGTAAAACTGCTCAAAATACATCCAAACTCCTTGAGGGCAATACCCGTCTGGGCAGGAACTTTGTTCCATCATAGCTGGAATGGACAGTTTATGTTGGCGGGCGCTGATTCTTCTGACGCTGGTTCTTCTATACGGGATCTGGAATGGGCTGGGTAACGACTGTAGCTTTCGAGGCGACACGGGCAGCATAAAAGAGGATGTATCCGTAGCACAGCACGGGAAGGAAGAAAGCGTGGTGAATTCCGAGGTGGTCGGCCAGAATGCCTTGCAGCTCTGGAACAATTGCGCCACCGACAATGGCTGCAACCAGCAAGCCTGAGCCTTTGCCGGTGAGCGGGCCGAGCCCTTCAATCGCGAGGGCAAAAATGCTGGGAAACATAATAGAGTTGAACAGGCCGACCAGAATCAGGCTCCACATGGCGGTATGTCCAAAGGTGAACATGGAAATGGCCACGAGCACGGCAGCCATAACGGCATTGAACGCCAGCAATTTGTGCGTGCGGATTTTTTGCAGTAACGCTGAACCAATAAACCGGCCGACCATGGCACCGCCCCAGTAATATTGCAGGTATCCGGCAGCGCTTTGCAGTGAGAGATTGCCGATATCTTTCTGGTTGAAATAATTGGTCATGAGGCTGCCGATGGAAACCTCTGCGCCGACATAAACAAAAATGGCTACGGCACCCAGTACCAGCCGGGGATGCTGCCAGACGCTTCCCGTCGCGTGGCCATGAGCCTCAGCCGATTCAATCACCGGCAGCTTAAACAAACCGATAATCCCGGCGAGTATGGCCAGAGCTATGGCAAGGCCGATGTATGGCGCTTTGACTGATGCGGCCTGTTGGATTCGATAGGTATGAAGCTGGTCGCCGCTCATGGCATGCATGGCTTCAACCGTCAGAGGCGCAATGGCTGCGCCCAGAATCAGCAAGCTGCCAAACTTTGGCGCAACCGTGGTACCCAGGGAGTTGAGCGCCTGGGTAAGGTTCAAACGGCTTGAGGCAGTGCGCGGCGGGCCAAGAATCGTCACATAAGGATTGGCCGAGGTTTGCAGCACTGTCATACCGGCAGCCAGCACAATTAATGCGGCAAGAAACAGCGGGAATGATGGAATAGAAGCAGCCGGGACAAAGAGAATCGCGCCGGTGGCCATGGTCAACAGACCGGTCACCATGGCGCGCTTATAGCCGAACCATTCAACGATCTTGCCTGACGGCATGGAAAAAATGAAATAAGAAGAGAAGAAGGCGAACTGCACCAGCATGACCTCTGCGTAATTCAGGTCAAAAATATTCTTGAGGTGCGGGATCAGAATGTCATTCAGGCAGGTCAGAAAGCCCCAGGCAAAAAACAGGGTTGAGACCATGGCCATGGCGCCCAGTTCGGTTTTCTGCGGTACGCTCTGCTGGGAGCTGCCTACCTTATCGATTTGGCTGACGTTTGTGATGGAACTACTTAAACACAGAATGCATGCAAGACTCAAGCAACTTCGTGAGTTTCCTGCGAGCCGGGTAAGTTCTACAGCTCATCAATTTTGAAGCTGAAAGCTGCTTTCACTTTACCCACTTCAATAATGTCTCCATTGGCGAGTTCGCGCTGGCCTATCACATCTTCTCCGTTAAGCTTTAGTTTGGCTTTGCTCTCAGAGGTGGAGATGAAATATTTATTGTCGCGTTTGCTGATCAGGGCGGCGGTGTTGGGCGCAAAAAATCCCTTCAGCTTGATGGACGCCATGCTCGACTTGCCAATCATGGTCATCTTGCCGGTGAGCACATACTTTTCCTGGTCAGTCTTGCCTTCCAGAATATTCAGCAGCCCAATACGATCTTTGGCGGCAGCAGAAAAAGGATCGGCCATCCACGCAGGACGCGCACTATCCGACAGTCCCGCACCGGCTGCGGCGACGGAGGCTTTATCGACCAGCGTTTCACGGGCCTGCTTGGTATCAAGCCGCATGGTGGCATCCAGCTGCGGCGTTGATGGGCCGGTTTTGGCGGCCACGGCGTAGTTTGGCACCACGCCTTCATGCTTGAATTCCACCAGGTGCTTGCCGACCTTGATCTGGTCGCCATGCTTCAACTTGGCTTTGGCCACACGCTCATTGTTGATGAAAGTTCCATTCAGCGAGCCCAGGTCTTCCACAATGTAATGGTCCTGGTCCCATGAGATTTTGGCATGGTGCCCGGAGACGGCGAGGTTGTCGATCTGGACGCTGTTGTCCGCCAGGCGGCCAATGGTGGTGGCGGCCTGCGTCAATGAAACTTCTTTCAGCACCTGATCATTTTGTTCAAATCTTAAATAGAGTTTTGCCATTGCGGCCCTCCGAAAAACACTCTGCTCAAAATACTGTGATACCACGGCCGGCTCACAATGCGAACTAACAGGCAGGTAATATTGTCGTCCCCGCCACGATCTTTTGCCAGTTGAACCAACTCACTGCACCTGTGTTCCAGATCACCAGGCTCCTGCACGATCTTTAAAATCTCTTCATCCTGCACGTGACGCGTAAGCCCGTCAGAAGCCATCAGCAGCAGATCACCGGGAACGGCGACCAGATCTTCAACATCGGCTTCCACCGCTTCTTCTGAACCCAGAGCGCGCAGAATAATATTCTGCAATTCAGATTTCTGCGCCTGCTCCAGCGTGATGTATCCGCGACGCACTTGTTCCATGACCAGAGAATGGTCCTGCGTAAGCTGCTGAATTGCGCCCTGGCGGACGAGATAAATTCTGCTATCGCCCACGTGACCAATGGTTAGAGAGTTGCCACGCACCAGCGCCGCAACCATCGTGGACCCCATGCCCTGCCGCGCCTGCTGCGCCTGCCCGGCTTGAAAAATTTTGCTGTTCGCCAACTGGATAGCATCGGCCAGATTTTTGGCTCCGCCAGTAGCGGAGTGCGCTGCATCTCCGTTCGACCCGTTGCCTGAGTGCGGTTCCGCTGCTGAAGCTTCATTGCGAAAATAATCCAGAAGAATATCCACGCCCATTTTGCTGGCGACTTCGCCGGCGGCCTGACCGCCCATGCCGTCACAAACCACAAAGATGCCGTAGCGCGAATCGTAACCGAAGTTGTCTTCGTTATTCGCGCGCACGCACCCTACGTCGGTTTTGCCGGCAACTTCCAGCGCAAGCGCCATAAGTGGGTCCCGTGTGTGAACCGCTACACTGCTTTCTTCTGTCTCGTTCGAAACCATTATCCCGTTTTCAATGCGATCTGTGGGGGAATTCAATAGTGCCGGGGGAGATTCGCTTTAACTTTCTGGGGGATTGGAGCGGATTTTACTAACCTTACTTATGCGTTTGCAAGTTACCGCCGTAGCAGAGCTTCAGCCGCCAATATGGA
>DASZMF010000067.1:0-8495 GCA_035552035.1 Candidatus Angelobacter sp. | reverse complement strand
CCTGTGCCGCTGCCCCACTTAAACAACATGCCTTCAGTCTTGGCCAGCGTGAGAATGGAGTCGAGCGAATCTTTGACTGAATTGATAAAGCACGCCGAGCACTGCGGCGCTTTGTATCCAGTGGTGGTAAATTCCACCTGGCCTTTTTCCGCGTTCCAGTGCCAGTTCTGCGCGTCAGAGAGTGGCTCAAGGCGGTCACAGCCAACGTTGAACCAGACCGGCGAATTGAACGCAGCTTTTTGCTGCACCAGAATGTGCACGAGCTCATCATGAAACGTGTCGCGATCTTCAATGGTGGAGAAGTATCCCTGCTGCCAACCCCAGTCGCGGATCGTCTCTGCCACGCGCTGGATCAACTGGCGGACGCCGGTTTCGCGTCCCGGAGTGCCCAGCGTGCCATGCAGATATTTGCTGGCCACAATGTTGATGGCAGTCATGGACCAGTCTTTGGGCGACTCAACATTGCGTTGCTCAAAAATGCTGTTGCCCTTGGCGTCAGTAATGCTGGCGGTGCGCAACTCCCATTCCACTTCGTCATAGGGCGAAATGCCGGTACGCGTGAAGTGACGGGGAAATTTAAGTCCTGGGGCAGTCTGTCCCGTTGCCTGGTTTTGTGCCGATGTATGTGTGTTCTCGATTGCCATTTTTGCGCTCGTTTCCGCCATTTCTATTCTCTCCAATTCCATCTCAATATGCTGCCAATTGATCCGAATTTTCGGGACGGATTTACCCTTATTTTTCGTGACTGTTGAATAACGTTGCTGGTTTCTTAGAATCCTGCCGGGACGGCCTTGTTTAATCGAAGACCCTGGGTCACGCGATCCACCGCGCGCTCTGCCATGGTCTTTAATTCGTTTTCTTCAAGGGCTACGCCACGCTGCGCTGCTTCGCCCTCATACTCCGCTCGCGCTAGACTGCGCTCGCTGCGCATTTCACCCACGGCTTGGTTCGCCGTTACACTTTGCGGTTGTTCAAATACTTGTGACGCCACTTCACGTTGCGAACTCAGCCAGTTCTTCAGCGCCATGGCTGATGTATTGCGGTCCCCGGCATTCGGCACCACCGCATATCGGACATAGCACCGCGACTCCGCCATCTTTTCCCGCCACTGGCTTCCTGCCGCAAACAGCCGACTCATGGCCCGGGAAAGATCGTCAGCCTCTTGTATCTCAAACACTGCCAGCATCCGGCGGGAACCTGCGGATTGCACAACCTCTTCCGCCAGGGCAAAAATGCCCGGTTGGCTTGGGACCAGCAGCAGTTCAAAGCTTGATTGGCATTGTGACCAGCGTGACCAGTTCATCTCCATACTTTCTTTCTCTCCCCAAAAGACACAGCTAGCAGCACCGGGTAAGCCCGGCGATGCAGATACACAGATATAAAGTTCACCGCGATTATTTGTTTCCGGCGCCACCTCTGACACCGTGTGTATTTTTGTGAGGTCGTTTGACCCGCTTTGACTTGCTTCGGGCCCGGCCACGACTCAACCAGTATTGGAAAATTACGCCTGTATATTGTGCCTGTCAAGAGTCTTATACAATCTATTGTACCTTAGTGCTGAACCAGTGACCAAGTGCCGCAAGTATCCTGTTTCCCGTCTTTTACCCCGAACACTTAGGGTATTAGGGTCATTTCTTCCGTGATTCTCCCTCCGGATTTTTTATCCACAAGGCGTCCTTCCACGTCAGCGCGGATGGCAATTTGAGTTTTCAGGCTGGGTAAACTTGGTAATCCAAAGAACTGAAGCGGCGATAATTCGTTATTTCGAATCTATTCTCTGCCACGTCAAGAATCAATGCCCCAGCATGGTGCAGCGCTGTGGAATTATGTGGAAAAGGCGTTTTTTTTGAAATCTCGAAGCGTTTAGCCAGAGATCCCTATAGCCCTCTTTTAAAGTGCATTTTGAACAGCAAGTCGTCCCATCAATTTAGAATCGTCGCGTAAGTGAATAAATCCTGGATTTACGAATCCCAATCTTTGCTGGAGCTTCAATGCGACGTACTCTGATTTTTCTCATCGTATTTGCATTGGGTCTCTCCGTGATCGCTGCCAAAAAGCCTGCTGCTGCATCTGCGTCCATGGCAAGTTCCACGGCAAGTTCAGCAACCATGGAAAAGAGTTGAAGGACGCTGATCGCGAATTCGCGCGTCAACTGGCCGCCCGCGGACTCGATGGCTGGATGGACTCATTCGCCGACGATGCCTCAGCAATCCATGAAGGCAAGACCGTGACAGGCAAGCCGGCCTTGCATGCCTACTATGCGTCCCTATTTGCTGACAAGAATTTCAGCCTCACCTGGTCGCCCACCAGGGCAGAAGTTTCTAAAGATGGCACGCTTGGCTATACCTATGGCGATTACGAAGCTAAAGAAGGTACAGACATCTCGCGTGGAATATACGTTACAGCCTGGCGTCGCGAGAATGGCCGCTGGAAAGTGGTGTTGGATCTGGGCAGCGCCGCGCGGTAGCCTTAAAGAAATTCTCTCTTTCAGCCGATGTTGCACAGAACTGGCAAATGGGAACCAACGGATATAAAACCACCGCTTTGGCCCATGCATCCAATCTTGCAGACATGAGATTACTGAAATACAGAACGGGCAAATCAATCAATCCGCCGCTTAGCTCCCGGTTAAGGCTGAACAAGGTCGTGCTTCTGGTCACATTTCTGTGGGTGCTCACTTCTCTCCTGCTGCTGTTCTACCATGCAGGCTCGGCGCATGCCGTGCAGCCGCGCAAAGTCGTTCATCCGCAGATGGCCTCCGCTCAGGCCGCCGCGCGCGCTTCCTTTATATAGTGGTCCTTGCACTTCTCCGAGCACAGATGGATGGAGCCAATTTCCAGCAGCCGCGCATCGTCCCAGCGATTAAGAAAGCGCAACGATCTCTGCAGCGCATTCGCATTCTCAATTTCAATGTCATAACCCAGCACCCAGGAATCATCGGCAATTCTCTTGTCCGACTGTGGACGCACTTTTCCGCACATATCACAGGTAATCCTCACCATTTTATTAGGCCCTCTTCTTACTAGGTAAGATGAGCGCATCGCGTAGCGGGTTTGCGGATAGAGAAGAGAAATGGCGCGCAAGTAGCTGTTTGCGCGCCCAGGATTGGTTGATAGAAAGAGTTGCTGCTTTGCAAGCAGCCTCAGCATGGCCAAAGGCGCGCATCGCGCGCTGCAGCGGTAAATGCTGGGTAGGCGTCAACAACGTGCAAACGCCGTAGGCCTACGCTGAGGGATGTCGGTGGGTGCGGCACAGAAACTTCCCTCTTCTACCTCGGTACTTCTATATATCCGTTTATATATCCGTTCGCTCACCTCCTCGATACGCCATCCTGAAACGCGAGGTCGAGCGTAAGTGAGACCGCAGAGTTGAAGGATCAGCTCCGCCTGCAGCATCGCGTGAGCCTGACAAACAGGGATTATTCGCTGCCATAAGAAAAGCGCCCTGGGTTTAAACAAGGCCAAGATCGTTTCTATCAACCACGAAGTGATATTTTAAGAAGGCGAGATTTAGGGGCGCGCCCGACTCGCGCGGCGAGCCCCCAGCAGCAAGGGCTGAAAACTGGTCGGTAAAAGAAAACAGCATAAGCGGTTTTGGAGCGAAGCGACATGAATAACAGGTTTAGGGGCGCGCCCGATCCGCGCGGCGAGCCCCCAGCAGCAGGGCTGAAAACTGGTCGGTAAAAGAAAACAGCATAAGCGGTTTGGAGCGAAGCGACAATGAAGAAAAAAATTGCGGTGGTCCCCGGCGACGGCATCGGCAAAGAAGTAATTCCCGCAGCACTCAAAGTGGTGGAAGCCACCGGCGCAGCCGTTGAGTTCACCACCTTTGACTGGTCGGCCGATCGCTATTTAAAAGATGGCACCACCATTCCCGCTGACGGCTTCGCTATGCTGGAGCGCGACTTTGACGCAATCTTCGTCGGTGCCCTGGGCGACCCGCGCGTACCCACCAATATTCATGCCAAGGAAATCCTGCTGGGCATGCGCTTCAAGATGGACCTCTATGCCAATGTGCGTCCGGTGAAGTTGCTGGACGAAGCTCTCTGTCCGCTCAAAGGCGTAAAGCCGGAGCACGTGGATTTTGTGGTGGTCCGCGAAAATACTGAAGGCCCGTATGTGGACGCAGGCGGCGTGCTCAAGCAGGGCACACCCGACGAGATTGCCACCCAGGAAGATTTCAACACCCGCAAAGGCGTGGAGCGCGTGATCCGCTATGCGTTCGAACTGGCGCGGAAGCAAGGCCGCAAAAAAGTTTTAATGTCCGACAAGTCCAACGTCATGACCTTTGCCGGCGGCCTCTGGCAGCGCGTCTTCAAGATCGTGGCCGCTGAGTATCCCGAGATCCAGACGCAGCATATGTACGTGGACGCCCTCTGCATGCACATGGCGCGCGATCCCAAACAGTTTGACGTAATCGTGACCAACAATATGTTTGGCGACATTATTACCGACCTGGCCGCTGCCCTGCAGGGTGGACTGGGCATGGCCGCCAGCGGCAATATCCATCCCGGCAAAACTTCCATGTTTGAGCCGGTGCATGGCTCCGCTCCGCCATTCGCGGGAAAAAATATTGCCAATCCTGTGGGCGCGATCTCAACCGCTGCCATGATGCTCGATCATCTGGGCTTCACTAAAGAAGCCGAGCGTATCAATCGGGCCGTGCTCGCCGCCGTGCAGCAGAAGAAAACCACGGCAGACATCGGCGGCAGTCTGGGCACGAAGGAAGCAGCGGAATGGATTGCAAACGCGGTCTCGCGGACGTAAGGGTCAAGGACTGGCTGTTTATGGCCGCAAAAGAGGTCTTTAGATTCGCTGCTTTTCCCCTGCAAGAACTCTCAACTTCCACGTTCTCTGGATGACATAGAATCCTCGTTGCTCCTCCCCCAAGATTCAAAGATTTAGGCCATCGAACTTTCACACATATAAAAAGGACGTGCACCCATGCGCGTAAAAATAGTTTCTTTAGTTTTGCTTGTTGCCGTTGCAACCGCCCAGGAGAAATCCGCCGGCCGTGACGACTCCACGTCGCTGACCATCTATAACCAGTCCTTTGCCGTGGTGAAGCAGCCCTTGCCGCTGGAACTGAAAAGCGGTATCACGCAGATTGACGTCAACGATATCACCGCCCATCTGGAGCCTGATTCAGTAATGTTGCGCGACCCTAAGAGCGGGCGCGACCTGCATATCCTGGAGCAAAACTACCGCAATGACGTGGCTTCGCAAGGGCGTTTGCTTTCGGCATATGAAGGCAAGAGCATCGATTTTCTGGTCAATGGCGTGTTGAAGCCCGGCAAGGTCATTCGCAGTGGTTATGTTCCGCACTATGCGGCTTACAACTCGTATGACCAGCAGTATTTTCAGCAGCAACAGGCTTACGCGAATTACGGCGGCGGAGAGCCCATCATAGAAATGGATGGCAAGCTGCAGTTCGGCCTTCCCGGCCAGCCGATTTTTCCCGCGCTGACAAATGAAAGCATTCTGAAGCCTACGCTCTCATGGCTGTTGCAAAGCGAACGCCCAGGCGCCACCACCGCCGAATTCAGTTATGTGACCGGCGGCATGAGCTGGCATGCCGACTACAACGTGGTGGCTCCGGTCAGAGGCAATCTGCTGGATGTCGTTGGCTGGGTAACGCTCGACAATCAGACCGGCAAAACATTCAACAATGCTCACATCAAGCTCATGGCTGGCGATGTAAATAAGCTGCAGTCGCAGGGACCGGCCATGGACCGGTTTTCCTTCGGCGTCTCTGCCAAGTCAGAAGCCGTAGCGCCCGCGGTGACTGAGCGCAGCTTTGATGAATACCATCTCTATACATTGGAGCGGCCCACAACTCTCTTTGATCGTGAAACCAAGCAGGTTGAATTCGTACGGGCCAGCGGAGTTCCATCGCAACGTCTTTATGTCTATGACGGCGCAAAACTCGACCAGAATTACAGCGGCTATTCGCTGGAAAGCATCCGCGAGATGGAAAACTTCGGCATTCAGTCCAATCCCAAGATCTGGACGATGGTGGAATTCAAAAACAGCAAAGAAAACCACCTGGGCATGCCTCTTCCCAAAGGACGCATACGCTTCTACCGGCGCGATACGGATGGCGCGCTTGAATTTACCGGCGAGAACCTGATTGATCACACGCCCGCCGATGAAACGATCCGCCTTTACACCGGCAACGTGTTTGATGCCGTGGGCGAACGCAAGCGCACCAGTTACACGGTGGACCATCGCGGGCGGAATCTGGATGAAAGCTTTGAGATCAAGGTGCGTAATCACAAGAAAGAACCGATGGAAATAAGGGTGATGGAACATCTGTATCGCTGGACCAACTGGCAGATCACCAAAAATTCAGACGAATTCAAAAAACTGGACAGCCAGACGATTGAATTCCGCGTGCAGGTGCCGCCCGATGGAGAAAAGGTGATTACCTATAACGCACATTATTCATGGTAGTTTCACAAAATCTGCATGGAGTGGCATGGAATAAGCCTGTCCCTCCATGCAGATTTGTTTTACCAGAGGATGGTCATAACTTAGTGCGGAATAGTTTCAAAGATCCACCCTTGTTTCATAAATAAGTTCAATGCTGAAATTTTTCTTTTCGCAAATTCTTTTCAGCAATTCCGTATTTTCCATATTTGCCGTTAACCTATAGTTTGCTATTCTTCTTATGCGTAGGAGTAACGCCCAATGAAATGCATCCATCAAATATCGGTGCGGAGGCTGACTAGACCTGAACCAGGTCTTGATAGCCTGTGGGCGTTCAACTATTTCTCCAAATAACCTCCCAGGCGCGTCAATCCTACGCAAATTGACTTACAACCTGAGCCAGGCTGCAAGCTATTGAGCCTGTACGCATAATCTTGAAGTTGAGCTGTTCTGCGGGCGTTTGAGCCCGCAAACGAAATCCCGAGCATAGCGCGGGACCTAACTACAACTATATCGCTGGGTGGCGAAAGCTGCGGTTACTTCGACTGTTAATCGCAAACGCCGTAGCTGCCCGTTCCCCCAGCTTGAGGCGCTTAGCGGGCGTGAGCGTAGCGGGAGCCCGCTGCCGAAATCCTGAGTGTAGCGAAGGAACTCACTTAGCGGCACGATGAGTTGTGCCTGATGACAAAACCATTTTTGAATTTCAGTCGGTGGTGGAAGACGGGAGGTACTTCCTCCACGAAACAGTGCAGCGCAGAGCCGGGAAGCTCTGCCGGACCAACGCAACCCCGGCGGCGGAGGCGTAGCCTCGAACCGCAAGGCAGCCGCGGCTATTGCGTCCCGATGCACGCTCCTGTTGCATGTTCCCCGGCTGAATATATTCGCCGCCGCAGTGAATGCGGCGCACACAAGGTTCGCATGCCACTGCCATGCTGCAAGCGACAGATGTGCTCCTTCCAAAGCTTGGGCGGGCGGTGGAAGCGAAGCGGCAGGAGCAGCGTGCTCCTGTCGCATACTTTGAAAAGGTTTTTACTTTGGAGCAGGAAATAGTTAACACCCTGCTCCTTTTCGAGCAGTAGACGTTGGAACAGGCTTCATCGGTGGTGTAGATCAGGGTTAATCACCTGTCCGTAGGTGCGGGTATGACTGAGCTATCGGTCGCGATAAGAGCGATAGCGAAGTCATAGCAACCTCGCCGGCATATCGAGTGCCGTAGTTTCAAACTAGAACAACGGACCACTACACTCTGGTCGATTGTTCCCCGTTTGGAGTTTGTGTCCAGCGTTGGCTGCTTGTGCGAAAGATGATTTAAGAAAATTTGTTGGTGGTGAAGATTTCAGCTACTTCGTAGATGCGGGTTCGACTCCCGTCATTGCCGGCTGGTCTGGCAATGTTGCTTAGGGCATAAGCATGGCTGAAGTCGAAGGTTCCCCAGCAAAAAATGATTTTTGATATTGCCGGTGGTGAAGACGTGGGTTACTTCGCCTATTAAGCGGGAGGTCGCGGGTTCGAATCCCGCCGCCGGATGAATGTGCCGGCGTAGCTCAGTGGATAGAGCGCCTACGTGCCCGAGTCGCTGGTTCCCCGGCAGGAATTTTAAACGGGCATGTTGCCCATAGACGCCGGCCGCGCCGGTTAGAAGAAGCTACATATGTTTCACATCTTGAAGAGCGTTTTGACCAGCCAGAACCAATTTGCCTCTGGCGGGCTGCTGCTGATGATCATCGGCGGCATCAGCGTTTGGCTGCGCGCGATACCAGCAGAAATCTGGGCTGTAATCGTTCGCCAGGCAACCATGGTGGTCACCGTAAAAGACGATGATGCCGCATTTACCTGGGTAAAGGAATGGTTTCTGGAGCAGAAATTCCTCAAGCGTGTTCGCCATGTGGACCTGGATACCACGCTGCGCAATGAGCGCATCTCCATGCTGCCGGCGCCGGGAAAGCACCGGTTCTGGCTTGGCAGCAGGCCTTTTGAAGTGTGGTTCACACGCACTGAAAACACGCGCGAAAGAACCGGCCGGCGGCTCGAGGCTTTTGCCTTCCGGACGATCGGCAGAAACCGTGC